>NZ_JBJXIB010000003.1:0-106306 GCF_046115965.1 Janthinobacterium sp. CG_23.3
ACGCCTCCCCCGCCCCCCCCCCCCTCCCCCCCCCCCCCCCCCCCCACCCCCCCCCCCCGCCCCCCCACCCCCCCCCCCCCCCCCCCCTCCCCCCCCCCCCCCCCCCAACGCCGCCAAGTACGACGCCAAGCAGCGGGAGGCGGCCGAACGCCAGCGCAAGGTCGCCGTCAAGCAGGCCGAGAAGGCGGAAAAGGGGCGCAAGGCCGCCGCCGACAAGGCCGCGGCGGACGCCAAGGCGGCGGCCAAGGCGGCCGCCGCCGCCGCCGAAAACAAGAAGTAGGGGCCGCCGATGGCTTTGTTTACGCCAACGGCGTAAGCCCGAGGTCCGACCCCGAGGGTCCGAGCCGGCCCGTTGCCGGTGGTTTTACATGGCGCCGGCGGCCTTTACGCGGCCGGCGCCACCAGTTTGACAATCGCCATGCTGCAATTGTCGCCCTTGCCGCCGGCCCGTTCGAGCGCCTTGCCGATCAGCCGCTCGGCGGCGTGGCGCGGGGTTTCCTTGGCCACCACCGCGGCCAGCTCGGCGTCGGCGAAAAATTGCCACAGGCCGTCGCTGCACAGCATGAAGGCGTCGCCGGCGCGCACGCCGGCGTGGCTGCCAAAGGTAATAAACGGCTCCTTGAAGCGGTTGCCCAGCGCGTTGCCCAGCAGCGCGGAGCTGCGGTGCTTGCGGGCCGACTCGGGCGCCAAGCCGTCCTGCCGCACCAGGTGCTCGACATAGGCGGCGTCGCCGCTGCGCGCGGCGCAGCGGGCGCCGTCGAAGCGGTACACGCGGCAATCGCCGACGTGCGCCCAGACCGCCTGGCGCTGCGGCCCCAGCATCAGCAGCGCCAGCGCGCAGCGCGCCTCGGCCTGGCCGAGGGCCGGACTCATCTTGACGATCGCGTGCGCCTCCTGCACCACCTCGCGCAACAGGCGCACCATGTGCTCCGGGCTGGTGTCGGCGCCGGCGGCGAAGCCGTCGAACAGGTGTTTGCTGGTATGCAGCACTTGTTCGGCGGCGGAGGCGGCGCCGTCGCCGTCGGCCAGTACCGCCATCATGTAGCCGGGCGCGCGCGCGCCGGCGTACAACGCGGCGCGGTCGTGTTGCCGGGGGCGGCCGCCGATGTGCTGGCCGGTTCCTGCTTCGATTTTGTATGCGCTCATGTCCATTCCGCTGTCTTGCCGCCCGCCGGTTGCGCCGCGCCCGGCCCCCGCGTTGTGAATGCAGGTTGGCGGCGGCGTCGCTGTAGATTAAACTATCACCTGTAAGCAGTTTTGTTGCAAGTAAAGGTTGTTGTTATGGCGAAACTATTGGCGACAATACGCGCCGCCGCTCAGCCTCCCGGAACGTTTTGTCTCAACCGCAAAGAATGCGACACATGACCGATGCACTGGAAATACAGCGGCGCCTGGTGGAACTCGATGTCGAACATCGGGATTTGGACGCCGTCATCGACTTGCTGATACTCGATGGCCACCACGACGAATTGCAGCTGCGCCGCTTGAAAAAGCGTAAATTGCAGCTGAAGGATTACATTACTTTGTTGAAAATGCAATTAGTGCCCGATGTCCCGGCCTGACCGGCGCCAGTAGCGCCCCGCCTCACCGAAGCTTATTTTGACCGAACCCCTTACCATGCCCGCCCCGGCGGCCGGCGCCAGCGACGCGCCGCAGCCCGTCGCCGTCGCCGGCAAACACGACGCCGACATCGACCGCCTGTTCGGCGCCGGCGGCCCGCTCAGCCCCGCCGTCGGCAGTTACCGTCCGCGCCGTTCGCAGACCGAGATGGCGAAAGCCATCGCCAGCGCCATCGACGGCCAGAAAACCTTGATCGCCGAGGCCGGCACCGGCACGGGCAAAACCTTCGCCTACCTGGTGCCGGCGTTGCTGTGGGGCGGCAAGACCATTGTTTCCACCGGCACCAAGAACTTGCAGGACCAGCTGTTCCTGCGCGACATCCCGACCGTGCGCGCGGCCCTGCGGGCGCCGGTCTCGGTGGCGCTGCTCAAGGGCCGCTCGAACTACGTCTGCCACTACCACCTAGAGCGCACCTTGCAGAACGGGCGCATGACCTCGCGCGACGACGTCGGCCACCTGCGCGAAATCTCGCGCTTCATCAAGATGACCAGCTCCGGCGACAAGGCCGAGCTGGCCAAGGTGCCGGAAAACGCGTTGATCTGGAACCTGGTGACGTCGACCCGCGACACCTGCATGGGCGCCGAATGCCAGTACTACCAGGATTGTTTCGTGATGAAGGCGCGCAAGGAGGCCCAGCAGGCCGACGTCGTCGTCGTCAATCACCACCTGTTTTTCGCCGACGTGGCGCTGAAGGACACCGGCGTGGCCGAGTTGCTGCCGTCGGCCAACACCATCATTTTCGACGAGGCGCACCAGTTGCCCGACACCGCCACGTTGTTTTTCGGCAGCACCGTGTCGACCTCGCAGGTGCTCGAACTGTGCCGCGACGTGCTGGCCGAAGGCCTGGCGCACGCCCGCGGCATCGACTGGGGCAAGACCGTTACCGTCGTCGAGAAGGCGGCGCGCGACCTGCGCCTGACGTTCCCGCAAGACATCGTGCGCCTGTCGCTGGCGCAAATCGCGCCGTCGAGCGACTTCTTCCCGGCGCTGGAGACCCTGAAGGACGAGCTTGACGGCATGGTCGCCGTGCTGGAAACCCAGGCCGAGCGCGCCGAGACGCTGGAGCAGTGCCGCACCCGCGGCGTGGAACTGGTGCAGCAACTGGCGCGCTGGAAGTTCGATCCGAAGGCCAAGGTCGCCGCCGGCGAGGAGGCGGTGTTCTGGGTCGAGGCGTTTTCCAGTTCGCTGCAATTGCACCAGACCCCGCTGTCGATCGCGCCCATCTTCAACAACCAGCGCGAGGGCGTGCCGCGCAGCTGGATCTTCACCTCGGCCACGCTGGCGGTGAAGAACGACTTCAAGCATTTTTCGGAGCAGATGGGCCTGGCCGGCGAGCCGGCGCAGTCCTGGCCCAGCCCGTTCGACTACGCGCGCCAGGGCTTGCTGTACGTGCCGCAAAACCTGCCGCAGCCGAATGCGCTCGGCTACACCGACGCCGTGCTCGACTGCGCGCTGCCGATTATCGAGGCGGCCGGCGGGCGCACCTTCCTGCTGTGCACCACCTTGCGGGCGGTCAAGCGCGCCGCCGAGCGCTTGCGCGAAGAGTTCGCCGCGCGCGGCCTGAACTACCCGCTGTTCGTGCAGGGCGACCGCGGCCGTACCGAGCTGCTCGACCAGTTCCGCGCCGCCGGCAACGGCGTGCTGATCGGCAGCCAGAGCTTCTGGGAAGGCGTCGACGTGCGCGGCGAGGCCTTGTCGCTGGTGATCATCGACAAGCTGCCGTTCGCGCCGCCGGACGACCCGGTGCTGGCCGCGCGCATCGAAGTGATGGAAAAGCAGGGCAAGAACGGCTTTATGCACCACTCGCTGCCGGAGGCGATCATCAACCTGAAGCAGGGCGCCGGCCGGCTGATCCGCGACGAGGGCGACCGCGGCGTGCTGATGATCTGCGACCCGCGGCTGATCTCCAAGCCGTACGGCAAGCGCATCTGGCAAAGCCTGCCGCCGTTCAAGCGCACGCGCGAAGCGGCCGACGTCATCGCGTTCTTCCAGAACCCGCAAGGCGCCGGCGCGCCCGAAGCGCAGCCCGAACCCGACGCCGCATAAAGCCGGGCGCGGCGCTGTTGCCGGCCGGCTGGGCCCGGTGGGCGGCTGCGCCTCACCCCGGCAAAATCACCACTTTCCCCGTCACCTTGCGCGCCGCCATGTCGTTGAGCGCCCGCGCGGTGTCGGCCAGCGCGTAGCGCGCCGAGATGTGCGGCTTGATCTTGCCTTCGGCCAGCCAGCCCATCAACTGGCGCATCGCCGCCAGGTTGGCCTGCGGCTCGCGCTTGGCGTACTCCCCCCAGAACACGCCGATCAGCGCGGCGCCCTTGAGCAGCGTCAAATTCAACGGCAGCTTGGGAATCTCGCCGTTGGCGAAACCGACCACCAGGTAACGCCCGCGCCAGCCGATGGCGCGGAAGGCCGGCTCGGCGTAGACGCCGCCGACCGGATCGTAAATCACGTCCGGGCCCTTGCCGCCGGTGGCCGCCTTGATCGCCTCGCGCAAGTCCTTGGTGCTGTAGTTGATGGTGGCGTCGGCGCCGTGGGCGCGGCACACCGCCAGCTTTTCCTCGCTGGAGGCGGCGGCGATGACGCGCGCGCCGAGCGCCTTGCCGATCTCGATCGCCGCCAGTCCGACGCCGCCGGCCGCGCCGAGAACTAGCATGGTCTCGCCAGCTTTGAGCATGGCGCGGTCGACCACCGCGTGGTGCGAGGTGCCATAGGTGAGGGTGATAGCGGCCGCCGTGTCGAAGTCCATGCCGGCCGGCATCGGCATCAGGGCCTGCGCCGGCACCGCCAGTTGCTGGGCGAAGCCGCCCTGGGCGCTGAAGGCGATGCCGCGGTCGCCCACCCGCCAGCCGGCCACGCCCTCGCCGACGGCTCGCACCACGCCGGCCACTTCGCTGCCCGGCGTGAACGGCAGCGCCGGCTTGAATTGGTACTTGCCCTGGATGATCAGCACGTCGGGGAAGTTGACCGCGGCCGCCTTCACGTCGAGCACCACCTGGCCCGGTCCCGCCAGCAAGTCCGGCAACTCTTCCACCACCAGGCTGTCGGGCGGGCCCCAGGCTTTGCAAACAATGGCTTTCATGTACGCGTCTCCGTTTATTCTTTTGTTATAAAAAAGTACGACCGTTTGATTTTTTATTATGCCTGAATCCACGCGCCCGCGTACGTGCGCCGGCCGGTGCCGGCAACGCATGAGGCCGATGTAACTTTGCGCCGGCGCAAAGCGCTACCAGGTCAGCTTGCTACAGTGGCTCAAAGAGCGAAGTTATGAGGAAGGCAAGAAACAGGGGGGGATGATATGAAAATCCGCTACGGCTGTTTCTTAAGCTATGCGCACGGCCATTATGCGCATATGAGCAAGTTCAAGGACGACTTGGTCGACGCGCTCAAGTGTTACCTGGAGCCGCACCTCGACAACGAATACGCGCTGTTTGTCGACAGCGAGCAGCTCGGCGGCGGCGACGACCTGGATCAGCGCATCGCCCGCGCCCTGTGCGAGAGCGTCTGCATGGTGGTCCTGTACACCCCCAAATACGAAGCGCACGGCTATACCCGGCGCGAGTTCGCCGCGATGCAAATGATTGAAAACGAACGCAAGCAGTGGTACACCCTGCCCAGCCACCTGATCATCCCGGTGATCATGACGCGCCATCCCGCCGGTTTGCCGCAGCAAATCGCCGGGCCTGGCATGTACGCCGATTTTTCCGGCTACACGCTGGCCAGCGGCGACCTGAAGGCCAATGTGGCGTACCTGCCCGATATTGAAAAAATCGTGCTGCGGATCGCCAGCCACTACCACCTGTTGAAAAGCGCGACCCCAGCCGGCCACGATTGCAGCCGTTTCGTGATGCCCGATATTCCGCCGGAATGGCGTGCCATTCCGCCCCCCCATTTTCCACGCTAAAGGTTCGCCATGGAACTCCACCGACTGTTCCTGCCGCCGCTCACCGCGCCCGGCGAAGTCATCACCTTCTACTCGTATAAAGGCGGTACCGGCCGCACCATGGCCCTGTCCAACATCGCCGTGCTGTTGGCGCGGCGGCAGAACGCCACCGTGCCGATCCTGATGATCGACTGGGACATGGAGGCGCCCGGCCTGCACCATTATTTCGGCCAGCACGAGGAGCGCCCCGGGGTGCTGGAGTTTTTCGAGGCTTGCCGCGCCCAGCTCGAGCGCTTCGACCTGGAGCCGGCCGACCCGGGCGGCGTCGACGCCGAGGCGGACGCCGAGGCCGACACCGTGCTGGCCCAGCGGGTGCTCGACGCCATCGACTGGCAGCAGTATGTGGTGCGGGTCGACCAGAGCAGCCCGCTGTACCTGATGCGCGCCGGCCGCTTCGACGCCAGCTACAGCGACCGCCTGGCCGACATGCACTGGGACCGCCTGTTCCACGCCTGCCCCGCGCTGTTCCGTTGCTTCGCCGACAACCTGGCGCGGCATTTCCGCTACGTGCTGGTCGATTCGCGCACCGGCCGCACCGACAGCGCCGGCATCTGCACCACTTTGCTGCCGAAAAAGCTGGTGGTGGTGTTCACCCCCAACCGCCAAAGCCTGGAAGGGGTCGAGGCGCTGGTCACGAGGGCGATCGAATACCGCCGCAGCCACGAGGACGAGCAGCGCCCGCTGCTGGTGTATCCGTTGCCCTCGCGCATTGAAATGGGCGACGGCGAGCAGCGCGCGCAATGGCGCCGCGGCGATACGCACAAGGGCATCTTCGGCTTCCAGCCGATGTTCGAGCGCCTGCTGCGCCTGTCCTACGGCCTGCCGCTAATCGACCTGGACAGCTACTTCGACGAGGTCCAGCTACAACAAACCAAAACCTTCGCCTACGGCGAGCAACTGGCGGTGCGCATCGACCAGGGCGGCGACCGCTTTTCGCTGACGCGCACCTTCGAAGCCTTCCTGTTCTGGATGACGGGCGGCTATTTCCCCTGGCA
This sequence comes from Janthinobacterium sp. CG_23.3, assembly GCF_046115965.1. NCBI lineage: Bacteria > Pseudomonadati > Pseudomonadota > Betaproteobacteria > Burkholderiales > Oxalobacteraceae > Janthinobacterium > Janthinobacterium sp. CG_23.3. The sequence goes on from NZ_JBJXIB010000003.1 coordinate 6,553, forward strand.
GTCGAGCCGGGAAATCCATTTGCTGGCCGCCATCGACGAGGCCCGCCACACCCTCGACGACGGCCTGAGCCGGCCGGTGGCGCTGCCGCTGGCGCGCGACCTGGGGCGCCTGGGCGAGCTGTATAGCAAAGAGGGCAAGACCGGCCAGGCCCTCGACTGCGTGCGCGAATGCCTGGCGATGCGCGCGCGCCTGCTCGGCGAGGACCATGCCGACACGCTCGACAGCAAGGCCGCGCTGGCGCGGCTGCTGCGCCTGTGCGGCAAGCTCGACGAGGCGCGCTTCCTCGAAGAGGCGATCGTCGACGCGCGCACCCAGTTGCTCGGCGCCGAGCATCCGGCCACGCTGGCCGGCATGGCGAACCTGGCCGCGACGCTGGCCCAGCAGGGCGACTGCGCCACCGCGCTGGCGCTGCAGGACGCGGTGCTGGCCGCCTACATGCGCCTGCTCGGGCGGGAGCATTTGCTGACCCTGGGCGCGCTCGACAGCCGCGCCGCCACGCTGGCGCAAATGGGCGGGCTGGAGCAGGCCCGCACGCTGCTCGAGACGGTGGTGGCGGCGCGCGAGCGCCTGTTGGGCGTCGAGCACGCCGACACCCTCGACAGCCAGCACGCGCTGGCGCAGGTGTTGGCGCGGCTCAACGACCTGGCCGGCGCGCGCCGCCTGTTCGACGCCGTGGCCAGGGCGCAGCAGCACCGGCTCGGCGGCGACCATCCGAGCACCCTGGCGACGCTGGACCGGCTCGGCGAGGTGCTGACCCGGCTGGGCGACTGGCCGGCGGCGCGCATGCTGCACGAGACGCTGCTGGCGGCGCGCGAACGCAGCAACGGTTTGGAACACCCGGACACGCAGATGAGCCGGCGCAACCTGGCGCAGGCGCTGGCGCGCTATGGCGAGCCGGAGGCGCCGCACGGCGGCCGCGAGCCGCCGCTGCAAGCCTTGCGCGGCCAGCGCACGCCGTCCTGGTGGCCGCAGCAGGCCGGCCCCAGCCACGAGCCGGCGCACGACCGGGAGCAACAGCGGCGCGAGCAGCGCGAGCGGCACAACGTCGCGCGCGCGCTGGAAGACGCGGTGCTTGGCGCCAGCGACAGCCTGCTCAGCGCGCACCACCAGAGCCTGGCGGCGGCGTCGCCGTATCCGGAGCGCCTGCTCGACGTCGAACTGCACGGCGCGCACGGCTTGCACGAGGCGATGATGCTGGGCGGCCACGGCGCCGAGCCGCCGGCCACGCTGGCGCACATGATCAACACGCTGCAAGCCTTGCTCGACAGCGAGCAGCTGCGCCAGGCGCGCGAACTGGCCGACCGCCTGCGCGAGCCGCTGTTCAAGCCCGGCGTGGCGAGCAAGTTGCGCAAGCGCGGCATGACGGTATTGAAGCGCACCTACCGCTTGCAGGGCGACAAGGACGCGCTGGTCGCGCTGCAAGAGGAGGAGGTCTTGGCGCTGGAGGGGGCGCTGGAGGCGCGCGTCGGCAATCGCTGAGCGCGCCCCGGCCGGCCTCGCGCGGCGGCCCCGCCGGCCAATGCGCCCCGGCGCAAAATTTAAATGTCAAACGGGGCACCGCGTGCTCAGCCGGAGCGTTGCTTCAGGTAAAATCGGTGCATGAGAATCCTTATCAGTAATGACGACGGCTACCTCGCCCCCGGCATCGCCGCGCTCGCCGAGGCGCTCGCCGCCATCGCCGACATTGTCGTGGTGGCGCCGGACAGCAACCGCTCGGGCGCGTCCAACTCGCTGTCGCTGGACCGGCCCCTGTCGGTGCAGCGGGCCGCCAACGGTTTCTATTTCGTCAACGGAACGCCGACCGACTGCGTCCACGTGGCGCTGACCGGCATGCTGATCGAGCGCCCGGACCTGGTGGTGTCGGGCATCAACAACGGCCCCAACATGGGCGACGACACCTTGTACTCGGGCACCGTGGCGGCCGCCACCGAGGCTTACCTGTTCGGTATCCCGGCGATCGCCTTTTCCCAGGCCGCCTACGGCTGGACCCATGTCGACGCGGCCGCACGGCTGGCCCGGGACATCGTGCAGCGGCGCTTCGACGAGTTGCAAAAACCGTATCTGCTGAACGTCAACATCCCGAACCTGCCGTACGAGCAGCTCGGCAACGTGGTCGCCACGCGCCTGGGGCGGCGCCATGCGGCCGAGCCGGTGATCAAGGCGCTCGACCCGCGCGGGCGCGAAATTTTTTGGATCGGCCCGCCGGGCGCGACCCGCGACGCCGGCGAAGGCACCGACTTCCACGCGGTGGCGCAGGGGCGGGTGTCGATCACGCCGCTGCAAATCGACCTGACCCACAAAACCCAACTCGATGCATTGGCAAAAGGCTTGGCATGAGCGACAAACACCGAAATTTCCCGCTGTCCTTGTCGGCCGTGGTCGATAAATCGGTGAAGAAGAGCGGCGAGTTCGCGCCGGCCCGGGTGGCCACGCCGCAGACGGCGACGCAGAACGCGGCCCGGAGCGCGGCGCAAAGCGCGGCCCGCGGCACGCTCCAGCAGGCCGCCCAGGAAGCCCGGCCCGGCGCCTCGCCGTCGCGCGCCCACGGCTACGCGCTGGAGCGGGCGCAGTCGCCGGCGCCGGCGGCGCCGCCGCGGCAAAATCCGCTGGTGTCGGCGGCGGTGCGGCGCGCCATGGTGGCGCGGGTGGCCAAGCTGGGCGTCAAGGACGGCCAGGTGCTGGCGGCGATGGAAACGGTGCCGCGCCACCTGTTCATGGAGGAGGCGCTGGCCTCGCAAGCCTATATCGACGCCTCGCTGCCGATCGGCCACCACCAAACCATCTCCCAGCCCTACATCGTGGCGCGCATGATCGAGGTGATGCGCAACGGCGGCGCGCTGCAGCGGGTGCTGGAAATCGGCACCGGCTGCGGCTACCAGGCGGCGGTGCTGTCGCTGCTGGCCAAGGAGGTGTATTCGATCGAGCGCATCAAGCCCCTGCACGAGCTGGCCAAGAGCAATTTGCGGCCGCTGCGCGTGGCGAATCTGCGCTTGCACTACGGAGATGGTATGCTTGGCCTGCCGCAGGCGGCGCCGTTTGACGGCATCATCCTCGCCGCGGCCGGTCTGGAAGTGCCACAAGCCCTGCTGGAACAACTGACAATCGGCGGGCGCCTGGTGGCACCGGTGGGCGCCCGCTTGCAACATCTACAATTGATTACCCGCCTGGGCAAACAGGAATGGCGCAGCGATACACTGGAGGATTGCCATTTCGTGCCCTTGCGTCCCGGAATCGTATGATGCTTGCCGAGAGACAAAGCCGGATGGACAGAATTGACACACATTATGAGAATGACTAAAAAAAGCCACATTGCCGTACTGACTATTTCGCTGGGCCTGCTGAGCGCCTGCAGCTCGACTTCGAACCGCGCGCCGGTTGTCGACCGCACCTCGGTCGAGGCCACCAAGGGCATCGCCGACGACGGCAAGGACCGCGACCCGGCCCTGTACACCGTCAAGAAGGGCGACACGCTGATCCGCATCGCCCTCGAATACGGCCAGAACTACCGCGACCTGGTGGCCTGGAACAACCTGTCCAATCCGAACGACATCAAGGTAGACCAGGTGCTGCGCGTGCAGCCGCCGGAAGCCGGCTCGGGCGCCCAGACCGTGGCGGTGGCGATGCCGCCGGTCGAAGTGCGGCCGCCGCCGGCGCCGGCGCTGCCGAAGAAGAACGGGCCGCGCGGCGACAAGCGCGCCTACACCGACGCCGCGCTGGCCGAGTTGCAGCGCGTCGACGGCGCGCCCGCCGGCACCGCCGTGGCCGTGGCCGTGGCCGCCAGGCCCGAGCGCAACGCCGACCGCGAAACGGCGGCCGCCGCCAACGCCGCTCCGGTCGCGTCCGCGGCCGCCGCCTCGTCGAGCGCCGAGGACGACAAGCTGAGCTGGATGTGGCCGTCCGAAGGGCGCATCATCGCCAGCTTCGACGAGGGCAAGAACAAGGGCATCGACATCGCCGGCAGGGCCGGCCAGCAGGTGATGGCGGCCGGCTCCGGTAAAGTCATGTATGCCGGCAGCGGTATCCGCGGATATGGTAATCTCGTTATTGTGAAGCACAGTAATAGTTTGTTGTCGGCCTACGCGCACAACCGCAGCATCGTTGTGAAGGAAGGCCAGAGCGTGAACAAGGGTCAGATGATCGCCGAAATGGGCGACTCCGACGCCGACGGCGTCAAGCTGCATTTTGAAATCAGGCAGCAGGGCAAGCCGGTCGATCCTTCGAAATTCCTGCCTAACCGTTAGATACCGCAATGATACACATGCCGCCCGACCAGCTGGAAGACGATACGGCACCGGACCAGTTTCCGGAGGAGTCCATCGACGACATGGCGGTCGACTCCGGCGAGGCGGCGGACGAGGACGGCGCGGTCGAGGTCGGGGCGGCGCTGGAAAGCGTCGACGAATTGAAGAAGGTGCTGGCGGCCGAACTGTCGACCGACACCACCCAGCACTACCTGAACCAGATCGGCACGCGCGCGCTGCTCAGCGCGCCGCAGGAGGTGCACTACGCCACCCTGGCCAAGCAGGGCAATTTCGAGGCCCGCCAGACCATGATCGAACACAACCTGCGGCTGGTGGTGTCGATCGCCAAACACTACATCAACCGCGGCGTGGTCCTGCTCGACATGATCGAGGAGGGCAACATCGGCCTGATGCGGGCGATCGACAAGTTCGAGCCCGAGCGCGGCTTCCGCTTTTCCACCTACGCCACCTGGTGGATACGCCAGAGCATCGAGCGGGCCATCATGAACCAGGCGCGCACGGTGCGCCTGCCGGTGCACATGGTGCGCGAGCTGAACCAGATCCTGCGCGGCAAATACCACCTCGAAGCGCAACACCACAACGGCAAGGACGCCACCGCCGAGGACATTGCCCAGCTGGTCGGGCGCACGGTCGAGGAGGTGCAGGACATCCTGGCGCTGTCCGAGCACGCCACCTCGCTCGACGCGCCGCTCGACAACGACCCGCAGTCGTCGCTGATGGACATGCTGCCGGGCGACGCCGACGCCGGCCCCGACGCCCGCGCCGAGCACCGCGAAATGACGGTGCTGGTGCGCGACTGGCTGACCAAGCTGCCCGACAAGCAGCGCGTCGTCATCATGCGCCGCTTCGGGCTCGACAACGACGACCCGGCCACGCTGGAAACGCTGGCCGAGGAAATGGGCGTCACGCGCGAGCGGGTGCGGCAGATCCAGCAAGAGGCGCTGGTCAAGCTCAAGCGCGCTATGGCCGCCCGCGGCGTGGTGCGCGACTCGCTGCTATAAGCGCGCCGCCGCCCCGGGTCCAGAGCCTCGGGGTCCGACCTTCTCGCCTTGGCGCCGGCCCTTGCCCCTGGCTTAAAGCCCGCCCCCCCCAAAGCCGCATCTGCTATCATACGCCCCGCTCGCGGCGTCCGCACCCCCCATCCCATCCGCGCCTGGCCCACTTTTACATACTGATCGTTATGCAAGAAAATATCATCGAAATCGAATCGCTCGACATGGACGCCCGTGGCGTCGGCCATTTGGAAAACGAGGACGGCACCCCGGGCAAGGTGGTGTTTGTCGAAGGCGCGCTGCCGGGCGAGCGCGTGAGCTTCCTCACCTTCAAGAAAAAGAAAAGCTGGGAAGCGGCGCGCATGACCGCGCTGCACCGCGAATCGTCGATGCGGGTCAAGCCGAAGTGCGTGCACTACGAAATTTGCGGCGGCTGCTCGATGCAGCATCTGGAGCCGTCGGCCCAGGTCGCCATCAAGCAGCGCGTGCTGGAAGACAACCTGTGGCACATCGGCAAGGTGCGCGCCGAAACCGTGATGCGGCCGATGTACGGCCCGACCTGGGGCTACCGCTACCGCGCGCGCCTGTCGGTGCGCCACGTCAAGAAAAAAGACACCGTGCTGGTCGGCTTCCATGAAAAGAAATCGGCCTTCGTGGCCGACATGAGCAGCTGCGAAATCCTGCCGCCGCACGTGTCGGCGATGCTGCTGCCGCTGCGCGCGCTGATCGGCTCGCTGTCGATCTTCGAGCACATGCCGCAGATCGAACTGGCGGTCGGCGAGGAAACCACGGCGATGGTGCTGCGCATCATGGCGCCGCTGACGGTCGACGACGAAACCAAGCTCAAGGCCTTCGCCGACGCCTGGGACGTGCAGTGGTGGTTGCAGGTCAAAGGGCCGGAAACGGCGGTGCCGTTCTATCCGCTGGACAAGGAACTGTATTACCTGCTGCCGGAATTCGGCGTCAAAATGCCGTTCAAGCCGGTCGACTTCACCCAGGTCAACCACCACATCAACCGCGTGCTGGTGGCCAAGGCGCTGCGCCTGCTGGCGGTGCGGCCGGAAGACCGCGTCGCCGATCTGTTTTGCGGCCTGGGCAACTTCACGCTGCCGCTGGCCACCCAGGGCAGCGAAGTCGTCGGTATCGAGGGCAGCACCACGCTGACCGAGCGCGCGCTGGCAAACGCCAAGGCCAACGGCCTGTCGGCCAAGACCTCGTTCTCGACGCGCAACCTGTTCGACGTCACGACCGAGGACTTGATCGCGTTGGGCAAGTTCGACCGCATGTTGATCGATCCGCCGCGCGACGGCGCGATGGCGGTGTGCCAGGCGCTGGCCGGCCTGCGCCAGAGCCGTCCCGACATGATGCCAAAGCGCATCGTCTACGTGTCGTGCAGCCCGTCGACGCTGGCGCGCGACGCCGGCATCCTGACGCTGGAGGCCGGTTATGTACTGAAGCAGGCGGGCGTGGTCAACATGTTCCCGCACACCTCGCACGTCGAATCGATGGCGGTGTTCGAGCTGGTTTAACGCTGGCAATGGCTGGCGGCCGGCCCGGCCGCCAGTCGCGATACCGGAGGAGGGCGCAAGGCCTTCGATACCACTTCAAATCCGCTGGAAATTGGTCTGGGTTTTGCTCCTCGGACAATTTTCATGCGCATAGGCTACCTTTGGCCGCGGCGCTCCCTTTTTCTCGATTCCCCGTTTGATTCCGCCTATGCCGGGTGTGCGCCGGCGCGTGCGCGCCGAAGCGATCCGGGCGCGGATTTGCTGTCGTCTATTGCAAACGGAGCATTGATTTTTCCTTAATACATGGTTGCCTCACAATTGGTATTGCTGGTTTTGATGCCACTATAAAACCACTTGACCACCAGTTGTTTCCGCAACATGCTCGGCCTCGACAACGCATCGTCAACTACGGGAGCGCTTTCAGCCGGAAGAGTCGCGGAGTGGGGTTCCGCCAAACGACAGAGGAGACATCATGGAAAATTTTATAATAAGAAATAAGATCAGAAACATCGTACTGTGCCTTTCCAGCGGCGGCATTCTGGCCGCTTGCGGCGGCGGCACCGGCGGCAGTGATGCGCCGGCCACCCAAAGCAAATTATTTGCGGCGACAGTGACGTCTTGCGTGCTGTGGCAGGACGGCGGCACCTACACCGCCGGCACGGTGGTCAGCTATCTTGGGTCCAACTACACGGCGCTGGTAACGCAGACCGACCACGTTGGCGCCGGATGGAATCCGGCTGCGACGCCGAGCTTGTGGTCCGCCGGCGGCACCTGCGGCGACACGCCGACGCCGACGCCAACTCCGACACCAACGCCAACGCCGACGCCAACGCCAACTCCGACGCCAACGCCAACGCCGACACCAACGCCGACGCCGACACCAACCCCGGCGGCCTGTTTCGCCGCGTGGAGCGCGGACACAGCCTACGGCGGTGGCACGACGGTGACCTATGCGGGTGTGAATTACAAATCGAACTACTGGACCAAGGGCGACGTCCCGTCGACCAATAGCGGCGACGCCGGCACCGGCAAACCATGGACCAAGGTCAGCGACTGCGTGGTATCGCCAACCCCGACGCCGACTCCGCCAACCCCGACGCCGACGCCGACTCCGCCAACACCCACGCCAACCCCGACGCCGCCCACACCGACGCCGACGCCAACGCCGGTCGCCGGCAGGGAAGTCGGTTCGTATTTCGCGCAATGGGGCGTCTACGGGCGCGACTATGAAGTGGCGAACGTCCACACTAGCGGCGTGGCCGACAAGCTAACGTTCATCAACTACGCCTTCGGCAACATCTACGCCAAAAACGGCGGCTACGAGTGCGGCATGATCACCAAGGCCGAGCCGGGCGCCACCAACCCGAACGCGCCGGACGCCGGCACGGGCGGGGACGCCGAGGCCGATTACATCCGTACGCCGAAGCGCACGGTCGACGGCCAGGTGATTCCTTGGGACGCTCCGCTGTCGGGCAACTTCTTGCAGTTGAGGAAACTGAAGGCGCTGCATCCGAAACTGAAGGTTATCATTTCGCTGGGCGGTTGGAGCTGGTCGAAAAACTTCTCGGCCGGATCGGCAACCGACGCCTTGCGCAAGCAAATGGTCAGTTCCTGCATCAATATCTATCTGAAAGGGAACTTGCCGGTGCAGGAAGGCCGTGGCGGCGTCGGCGCCGCCAAGGGCGTCTTCGACGGCATCGACATCGACTGGGAATACCCGGTCGCGGGCGGCCAGCCGTACAACGGCTACAACCCGGCCGACAAGCGCAACTTCACCTTGCTGATGGCCGAATTCCGCGCGCAACTCGACGCGCTGGGCACGGCCGACAACAAGCGCTACCTGTTGACGGCGGCGGTCGGGGCCGGCAAGGACAAGATCGACAACACCGAGCCGGCCCTGTACTCGCAATACATGGATTGGATCAACGTCATGACCTATGACTTCCATGGAGCCTGGGACAACACGACCAACTTCAACGCGCACCTGTACGCCGATCCGGCCGACGTGTCCGTTGGCGTGGCGCGTGAATACGTCGGCGACAAGGCGATCCAGTACATGATCGGCGCCGGCGTGCCGCGCAACAAACTGTTGCTGGGCATTCCGTTCTACGGTCGCGGTTGGACCGGCGTGCCGGCCGGCCCGAAAGGCGACGGCTTGTACCAGACCGGCACCGGCGGCGCACCCGGCGCCTATGAAACCGGCATCGAGGACTACAAGGTGCTGGTGGCCAAGGCCGGCACCCGCTACTACCATCCGCTCACCAAGCAGTTGTACCTGTACACCGGCGCCGGCGGGCAGTGGTGGAGCTATGACGATCCAACGGTTATCGCCACCAAGGTCCAGTACATCAAGGACCAGAACCTGCGCGGCGCCTTTTCGTGGGAGCTGGACGGCGACGCCAACGGCGTCCTTGCCACCGAGGTATGGAAAGCGCATTAATCCGTAGCGGCAGGTGAGGGCGGCGGACATGATCACCATGTCCGCCGCTTTTTCGTCATTGTAGGAAGGAGATAGAAATGGACCGTATGCGTGCCATAAACACCGCGCCGCCAGCCGAGTTAAGCCACGAATGGCGGCGCTGGATTGCCGAGAACTTGATACTGGGCAGTCATCCCGCCAGCCTGATTCCGATCCTGGTGCAGGCCGGCATTGCCGAGCGCGACGCCGCCGCCGAGCTTGAGCAGGCGCTGCGCAGTCCGTATATCGAAGGCGCGGCCCGGTTGCGCAACCGGCTGGCCAAGCGCGACTGGGTGCTCGACATTTACCGCAAGCTGAACCGCCTGCGGGCGCCGCGCATCGAGCGCCGCCACCGCTTGTCGGCGGACCAGTTCCTGTCCGAGTATTACCGGGCGAATCAGCCCGTCATCATCACCGGCATGATGGATGACTGGCCGGCGATGCGGAAATGGAGTCTGGACTATTTCCGCGAAAATTTTGCCGGGCGCGACGTCGAAGTCCAATTCGGCCGCAACGCCGACGACAACTATGAAATGAACAGTGTCGCGCACAAACGCAAGATGCCCTTCGGCGACTATGTCGACCTGGTGCGCGACTGCGAAGGCGGCAACGATTTTTACATGACCGCCAACAACGACTCGTTGAACCGGCAGTCGCTGGCCGAGCTGTGGGCCGATATCGGCCAATTGCCGGAGTACCTGAGCCAGGACGCCGGCCGGCGCGGCTTTTTGTGGCTGGGTCCGGCCGGCACCGTCACGCCGTTCCACCATGACTTGACGAATAACTTCATGGCCCAGGTGATGGGGCGCAAACGGCTGCGCATCATCCCGGCGTGCGAGGTGGCCAAGCTGTCGAACCAGCAGCACTGCTTCACGCAGCTGGACGGCCGCAAGCTCGACTTCCGCCGCTTCCCGGACGCGGCGCAGGCGCAAATGCTGGAGTGCGTGCTGGAGCGCGGCGAGATCCTGTTCCTGCCGGTGGGTTGCTGGCACTTCGTCGAGGGGCTGGAAACCTCGGCCACGGTGGCCTTTACCAACTTCCGCTGGGACAACGACTTCTACAGCAACTACCCCGCTAACCATGAGTTTTAAGTGTTGTTCGCCGCGTCTGCGACAAACCCGGACGAAAAAAAGCCGACCTCGAAGGTCGGGTTTTTTGATGCCGCGTTGCCGCGTCGTTTAGTCGCGGCTACCGCCGCCAATGCCCAGCAGGGACAGCAGGCTGGTGAAGATGTTGTAGACGTCGAGGTAGATGCTCAGCGTGGCGGTGATGTAGTTGGTTTCGCCGCCGTTGATGATCTGCTGCACGTCATACAGGATGTAGGCCGAGAAGATGGCGATGGCCATGACCGAGATCACGATCGACAGCGCCGACATGCCCAGGAAGATGTTGGCAACCGACGCCAGCAACAGAACGATGACGCCGGCGAACAGCCATTTTCCCATCGCCGAGAAGTCGCGCTTGGATACCGTGGCGATGCTGGCCATGACGGCCAGGATGCTGGCGGTGCCGCCGAAGGCGGTCATGATCAGCATGCCGCCGTTCGAGTAACCCAGCGTGCGGGTCAGGATCGGCGTCAGCATCAGGCCCATGAAGAAGGTGAAGCCGAGCAGGAACGCCACGCCCAGGCCGGAGTCCTTGGTTTTTTGAATCGCGAAGATGAAGCCGAACGCGATCGCCATGAACAGCAGCATGCCCATGCCGCCGCCCAACATCGGCAGGTGCATTTGTACGCCGATGAAGGCGCCGAGCACGGTCGGGATCATCGACAGCGCCAGCAGCCAATAGGTATTGCGCAGTACGCGGTGGCGCACTTGCTGCATGCCTCCGGTCATGTCGTAGGTGCGTTGCATGTTTTGGGTCATAATGCCTCCGAGTTCGTTGAATCAGGTTAGTACATGTTCAAAGGATAGCACGGCTGCGGTTTTTCACAAAAATACTGGCTTAAGAATCAATTAAACGCAGGTTTTGGCGGCGGAATCCCCCCTCCCATGGGCTGATTCTGGGTTGTAGGGGGTGTTGTATGGTAAAATCGAAGGTTGATTGAGTTATCAATTTCTTGTTTTAAACCTTTCTTTTTATTGGAGTTTTTACACATGGCTATCGAACGCACCCTGTCGATCATCAAACCAGACGCAGTTGCAAAAAACGTCATCGGTCAAATCTACAGCCGTTTTGAAGGCGCTGGCCTGAAGATCGTCGCTGCCCGTATGGCCCAGCTGTCGCGCGAAGAAGCTGAAGGCTTCTACGCCGCTCACAAAGAGCGCGGCTTCTTCAAGGATCTGGTTGACTTCATGGTTTCCGGTCCCGTCATGATCCAGGCCCTGGAAGGCGAAAACGCCGTCCTGGCCCACCGCGACCTGATGGGCGCAACCGATCCTAAGAAAGCGGAAAAAGGCACGATCCGCGCCGATTTCGCTGAATCGATCGACGCTAACGCCGTGCACGGTTCCGACGCCGTCGACGCCGCTAAGGTTGAAATCGCTTACTTCTTCCCAGGCTTCGCAGCCTAAGTTGCACCCGTTACACTGATACACCCCCGTTCCCGCCGCGCCTTGCGCGCGGGAATGGATTTTTAGAATTGTTTTGAAAACGAATATGAACGCTACCCTCACCAACTTGCTGGATTTTGATCCCGCGCAACTTATCGCCTACTGCGCCGAGTTGGGGGAGAAGCCGTTCCGCGCCAAACAACTGCAGCGCTGGATCCACCAGTTCGGCGCCGCCGATTTCGATTCCATGACGGACCTGGCCAAGTCGCTGCGCGACAAGCTGGCCACCCGCGCCGAAGTGCGCGCGCCGGCCGTCATCAGCGACCACACCTCGCTGGACGGCACGCGCAAGTGGCTGGTCGACGTGGGTAACGGCAACGCGGTCGAAACCGTGTTCATCCCGGAGGAAAACCGCGGCACGCTGTGTATCTCGACCCAGGCCGGCTGCGCCGTCAACTGCCGTTTCTGTTCGACCGGCAAGCAGGGCTTCAACCGCAACCTGAGCGTCTCCGAGATCATCGGCCAGCTGTGGATGGCGGAATTCGAATTGCGCCGCACCAAGGGCATCGAACCCGGCCCGAAGGGCGAGCGCCAGATCACCAACGTGGTGATGATGGGCATGGGCGAGCCGCTGCTGAATTTCGAGCCGACCGTCACCGCCCTCAAGCTGATGCTCGACGATAACGCCTACGGCCTGTCGCGCCGCCGCGTTACCCTGTCGACCTCGGGCGTGGTACCGATGATGGACAAGCTGTCGCAGGAGGTGCCGGTGGCGCTGGCGGTGTCGCTGCACGCGTCGAACGACAAGCTGCGCGACAGCCTGATTCCGCTGAATAAAAAATATCCGCTGGCCGAACTGATGGCGGCGTGCAAACGCTACCTCGAATTCGCGCCGCGCGACTTCATCACCTTCGAATACTGCATGCTCGACGGCGTCAACGACACCGACGAGTGCGCCCGTGAACTGGTGGCGCTGGTGCAGGACCGCCAGTTCGGCGTGTCGTGCAAATTCAACTTGATTCCGTTCAACCCGTTCGCCGAGTCCGGCCTGCTGCGCTCGAAAAACCCGCGCATCAAGGCCTTCGCGCAGATCCTGATGGACGCCGGCATCGTCACCACCGTGCGCAAGACCCGCGGCGACGACATCGACGCCGCCTGCGGCCAGCTGGCCGGCGAGGTCAAGGACCGCACCCGCGTCCAGGAGCGCATGGAAAAAATGGCCGAATACCAGGAAAAATTCGGCGCCAACTTCGGCAAGATCGTGGAGATCCGTTCCTGATGAGGGACTTCGCTCACCGCTGCACGCTGGCCCTGGCCGCCGCCTTCGCGGCCGCGCTGCTGGGCGGCTGCGCGGCGGGCGGTGGCGTCGGCCAGAGCGGCAAGGCCGAGCTGGCCACCAGCTCGGACCAGTCGGCCGAGCAAAAGCGCGCGGCGATCCGCCTGCAACTGGCGGCCGGCTACTACGAGCAGGGCCAGCTGGAAGTGGCGCTGGACGAGGTTAAGCAGGCCCTGCAGGCCGACCCCAACCTGGCCGACGGCTACGGCGTGCGCGCCCTGATCTACATGGGCATGGGCCAGAACGCGCTGGCCGAGGATAATTTCCTGCGCGCGCTGAAATTGGCGCCGCAGCAGGCCGACCTGAGCAATAATTACGGCTCCTTCCTGTGCCGCAACGGCCGCGCCGCCGAGGCGATGGCCTACTTCGACGCGGCGCTGAAGAACCCGGCCTACCAGTCGCCGGGCCAGGCCTACAACAACGCCGGCTCGTGCGCGCTGCAGCTCAAGGACAACGCCGGCGCCGAACGCTACTTGCTGCAGGCGCTGAAGAGCACGCCCGACCTGCCGGCGACCAACGTCAACCTGGCGCGGGTCTATTACGAACGGCGCGACTACGCGCGAGCCGGGTTGTTCATTTCCCGGTTGACGAAAATAGCGAAAATGGAGAGCCTGACGGCCGATGTGCTGTGGCTCGCGATCAAGGTGCAGCATCAGCTCGGTGATGCGGGTGCGGAAGCAAGCATGGCGACGCAATTGCGCCGCCATCATTCCGCCTCGCCCGAATATGCTGCTTATCAACGTGGGGCGTTTGATGAGTGAGACAGGGATACCAATGAATTCAGAGTGGGCAGAACAGCCGCAGTCCCAGGGCAACCTGGGGGCGCCCGGAGCGCAATTGAAGGCGCAGCGCGAAGCCATGGGTTGGACCGTCGAAAACGTGGCCGACCAGCTCAAGCTGGCGCCGCGCCAAGTGGTCGCGCTGGAAGAGGGCGACTTCGCTTCGCTGCCGAACCTGGCCGTGGTGCGCGGCTTCGTGCGCGGCTACGCCAAGGTGGTCAAGCTGGACCCGGTGCCGCTGGTGGCGATGATCGACGTCAATCCGACCCCCAGCGCCGAAGCGGCGCCGGCGCGACGCGAGATTTCCGCCTCGTTCTCCGAGGCGCGCTTCCCGTCGATGACGCAGCGCTCGTCGACCAAACCGACCGTGTGGATCGTCGCGGCGGTGGCCGCGGCGGTGGCCGCCGCGCTGCTGGCCTACAAGTTCGGCTATATCTCGCCGGCCATGTTCGCGCAGTCCGACAAGGCCGCCGCGCCGCTCGCCGCCAGCGCCCCCGCGCCGGTCGGCACCGCGCCGGTGGAAACCACCTTGATGAAACCGGGGCAGGAACTGGCGCCGCTGCAAACGACGTCGGTGCCGCTAATTTCGGTGCCCGGCCCGGCCAACCCGACGGCGCCCGCGCCGGCCTCCGCCGGCACGCCGACGCCGGCCGCCGCCGCCGCCCCGGCCGCCACCGCCAACGCGCTGGTGCTGACCGTGGCGCAGGATTCCTGGGTCGACATCCGCCGCGCCAGCGGTGGCGCGCCGCTGATTTCGCGCATCGTCAAGGCGGGCGGCACGGAAACATTCAACATCACCGAGCCGGTGCAACTGGTGGTCGGCAAGCCGGCCGGCGTCGAGGCCAAGCTGCGCGGCGCCAAGCTGGAACTGACGCCGGTGCCGGGTGGTACCACTTCACGTTTAAACATTCAATAATATGTCCTCCTCGAATACAGCCATCGGATCGGGCCCGTCGGGCCGGCGCGACAGCCGCGGCGTCTTGATCGCGCACGGCCAGCGCCGCATTGTCGTCGGCGGCGGCGCCCCCGTGGTGGTGCAGTCGATGACCAACACCGACACCGCCGACGCCGTCGGCACGGCCATCCAGATCAAGGAGCTGGCCCGCGCCGGCTCGGAGCTGGTGCGCCTGACGGTGGACCGGCCCGAGGCCGCCGCCGCCGTGCCGTATATCCGCGAGCAGTTGGATAAAATGGGCATCGACGTGCCGCTGGTGGGCGACTTCCATTACAACGGCCACACGCTGCTGAACGACTACCCGGACTGCGCGCGCGCGCTGTCGAAGTACCGCATCAACCCCGGCAACGTCGGCAAGGGCGCCAAGCGCGACACCCAGTTCGCCCAGATGATCGAGGCCGCCTGCAAGTACGGCAAGCCGGTGCGCATCGGCGTCAACTGGGGCAGCCTGGACCAGGCCTTGCTGGCCCGCATCATGGACCAGAACGCCATGCGCGCCGACCCCTGGACCGCGCAGGCGGTGATGTACGAGGCGCTGGTGACGTCGGCGGTGGAGAACGCCGTCCGCGCCGAGGAGCTGGGCCTGGCGCGCGACCAGATCATCCTGTCGTGCAAGGTGTCGGGCGTGCAAGACCTGATCGCCGTGTACCGCGAGTTGGCGCGCCGCTGCGACTACCCGCTGCACCTGGGCCTGACCGAGGCCGGCATGGGCAGCAAGGGCATCGTCGCCTCGACGGCGGCGCTGTCGGTGCTGCTGCAAGAGGGCATCGGCGACACCATCCGCATTTCGCTGACGCCCGAGCCGGGCGGCGACCGCTGCAAGGAAGTCGTGGTGGCGCAGGAGATCCTGCAAACCATGGGCCTGCGCAAGTTCGCGCCGATGGTGATCGCCTGCCCCGGTTGCGGGCGCACCACCTCGACCACCTTCCAGGAGCTGGCCGACAACATCCAGACCTATCTGCGCGAGCAGATGCCGGAATGGAAGAAGCTGTATCCGGGCGTGGAAGCGATGAACGTCGCCGTGATGGGCTGCATCGTCAACGGCCCGGGCGAGTCGAAGCACGCCAACATCGGCATCAGCCTGCCGGGCACCGGCGAGTCGCCGGCCGCGCCGGTGTTCGTCGACGGCCAGAAAAGCGTGACCCTGCGCGGCGAGCGCATCGTCGAGGAATTCCAGGACATCGTGCTGGCGTACGTGAAGAGCCACTACGGAAAATAAACGCATCATGGCGCCGCGTGCGCCGGCTTCAACGTAGGTCGGGTTAGCCGAAGGCGCAACCCGGCACACGCGGCCCCACCGAACCACGGAATAGAAGAACACTATGTCAGAAAATAAAAAAGCAGAGAAAATCACCGGCGTCAAAGGCATGAACGACGTCTTGCCGGCCGACGCGCCGCTGTGGGAATTGTTCGAGAACACCGCCCAGTCGATCATGCAAAGCTACGGCTTCCAGCAGATCCGCACGCCGATCGTCGAAGAGACCAAGCTGTTCGCGCGCGCCATCGGCGCCGTCACCGACATCGTCGAAAAGGAAATGTACTCGTTTACCGATTCGATGAACGGCGACAACCTGACCTTGCGCCCCGAAGGCACCGCCGGCGTGGTGCGCGCCGTGGTCGAGCACAACCTGGTCTACGAAGGCCCGAAACGGCTGTGGTACAAGGGCCAGATGTTCCGCCACGAGCGCCCGCAAAAGGGCCGCTACCGCCAGTTCTACCAGTTCGGCGCGGAGGCGGTCGGCTTCACCGGCCCCGACATCGACGCCGAAATGATCATGCTGTGCCGCCGCCTGTGGGACGACCTGGGCCTGGAAAACATCCGCCTCGAACTGAACTCGATCGGCGACGCCGGCGAGCGCCTGCGCCACCGCGCCGACCTGATCGCCTACCTCGAAGGCCACGTGGACGTGCTCGACGAGGAGGCCAAGCGCCGCCTGCACAGCAATCCGCTGCGCATCCTCGACACCAAGAACCCGGCCATGCAGGAACTGGTCAACGCCGCGCCGAAGCTGCTCGACTACCTGGGCGCCGAATCGCTGGCCCACTTCGACGGCGTGCAGAAGATCTTGAACCACAACAACGTGCCGTTCACCATCAACCCGCGCCTGGTGCGCGGCCTGGACTACTACAACCGCACCGTGTTCGAATGGGTCAGCGACGCGCTCGGCTCGCAAGGCACCGTCTGCGCCGGCGGCCGCTACGACGGCATGGTTGAAATGTTCGGCGGCAAACCGACGCCGGCGGTCGGCTTCGCGATGGGCATCGAACGCCTGGTGCTGCTGATGAAAGCGGCCGGCGAACCGGAACTGCCGGGCCAGTGCGACGTGTATATGGTGCACCAGGGCGAGGGCGCGCAACTGCAGGCTTTCGTGCTGGCCGAACGGATTCGCGATGCCGGCCTCGACGTTGTGCTACATTGCGCAGCTAGCAACGGCGGCGGCAGCTTCAAGACGCAGATGAAAAAAGCCGACGCCAGCGGCGCCGCCTTCGCCGTCATCCTCGGCGAAGACGAGGTGACGCAGCACGTGGCCAACGTCAAGGCGCTGCGCGCCTCCGACGAGGGTCAGCAGCAGAGCACGGTGCCGTTCGACCAGGTGGTCGACTTCCTGGTGGACCAGATCACCGGTTGCACCGACCCGAGCCACGACCACGGCCACACCCATTTTCACCATTGATGTCTGAAATACGTTTTTTTCGCGCATTTTTTCGCTAACCATTACAACCGATACTCATGGCATACGACCTCGAAGAACAAGAACAATTAGCTTCGCTTAAAGCGTGGTGGAACAAGTACGGCAACCTGACATCGTGGGTGCTGATCGTCGCCATGGGCTCGTACAGCGCCTGGACCGGCTGGAACTACTACCAGCGCAGCCAGTCCACCCAGGCTTCGCAGCTGTACGACGAAGTGCAGAACGCCGTCACCGCCAAGGACAACGCCAAGGTGCAGCGCGCCGCCGGCGACATGGAAAGCCGCTTCGGCCGCACCGCCTATGCGCAGATGAGCGCCCTGGCCGCGGCCAAGAGCGCCTACGAGGCGAAGGACTTGAAAGCGGCCAAGGCCCAGTTGCAATGGGTCGCCGAGCACGGCAACGAGGAATTCAAGGCGGTCGCGGCACTGCGCCTGGCCGGCGTGCTGCTCGACGAGAAAGCCTACGACGAGGCGCTGAAGGCGCTGGCCGGCGAACTGCCGGCGCAGTTCGCCGGCGCCGTGGCCGACCGCAAGGGCGACATCCTGGTGGCGCAGAACAAGCTGGTCGAGGCGCGCGCCGCCTACCTGGCCGCGCTGGCCGCGACCGACAAGAAGAACCCGGGCCGCCAGTTAATCGAAGTCAAGCTCGAAGCCATCGGCGGCAGCGTGCCAGAGACCAAGGCGGCGGCTTAATCGGCTGCGATACGGCCCGCGGCTGCAGCCGGCGGGTTGCGTGGCCCCGCCGCGGCGGGGCGTGCATTCATAGTAGAGATCAAGGTTAAACTTATATGCGTATCACCGAAAAGCTGGTTGGTCTGGGTCTGCTGGTTCTGGTGGCGGGCTGTTCCTCATTGAATCCGTTCGCCTCGAAACAGACGAAAAACCTGCCGGCCAAGCTGGTCGAGTTAAAATCGAGCATTGCCGTGCGCAACGTTTGGAAGCAGTCGATCGGCAAGGCCGGCGCGTATTCGTTCACGCCGGCGCTGGCCGGCGGCAGCCTGTACGTGGCCGCCAAGGACGGCGCCGTGGCGCGCCTGGACGCGGCCAGCGGACGCGAAGTGTGGCGCATCAAGGCCGGCGGCGAGCTGACCGCCGGCGTCGGCAGCGACGGCGCGGTGGTGGTGGTCGGCGGCGCCAAGGGCGTGGTACTGGCCTTCGACGCCGACGGCAAGCCGTTGTGGAAGCAGCAGGCGTCGAGCGAAATCCTGTCGGCCCCGGTGGTCGGCCAGGACGTCGTGGTGGTGCGCAGCGTCGACAACCGCATCGTCGCCTTCGACGCCAAGACCGGCGCCAAGAAATGGACCGTGCAGCGCACCACGCCGTCGCTGACGCTGCGCAACGCGCCGGGCATGGTGATCGGCGGCGACAACGTCTACGTGGCCCAGCCCGGCGGCAAACTGCTGGCGCTGACCCTGGCCGCCGGCGTGCCGCGCTGGGAGGCGGTGGTCGGCGAGCCGCGCGGCGCCACCGAGCTGGAACGCGTCACCGACATCGCCGGCACGCCGGTGCTGTTCGACAAGGACGTTTGCGCGGTCTCGTACCAGGGCCGGGTCGCTTGCTTCGACGCCGCCACCGGCGTGCCGCGCTGGACCAAGGAACTCTCGTCCGACGTCGGCGTGGCCGTCGACCAGCGTTTTGTTTTCACCGCCGACGAGAAGGGCGCGCTCGCCGCGTTCAGTCGCGAAGGCGGCCAGAGCGCGTGGAAGAACGACGCGCTGGCCTACCGCCGCCTGTCGACCCCCTTGTCTTACGGTCGCGCGGTCGCGGTCGGCGATTTTGAAGGTTACATCCACTTCCTGTCACGGGAAGATGGCGCAGTAATAGGTCGCGTCAGCACCGACGGCAGCCCGGTTATCTCGGTTCCCGTCGTCGCAGGCACGAATTTGATTTTTCAAACCCAATCAGGGACAGTGACCGCTCTCGCGGTCGAGTAATACAAATGAAGCCGGTAATAGCACTAGTAGGTCGACCCAATGTTGGGAAATCGACTTTATTCAATCGTCTGACCCGCTCGCGCGACGCGCTGGTGGCCGACCTCCCTGGGTTGACGCGCGATCGTCACTATGGCGAAGGTCGGGTAGGCGAACGTCCCTTCCTGGTCATCGACACGGGCGGTTTCGAGCCCGTCGCCAAGGAAGGCATCATGCACCAGATGGCGTTGCAGACCAAGCAGGCCGTGGCCGAGGCCGACATCGTGATCTTCATCGTCGACGGCCGCCAGGGCCTGACGCCGCACGACAAGACCATCACCGACTTCCTGCGCAAGAGCGGCCGGCCGGTGATCCTGGTCGTCAACAAGGCCGAGGGCATGCGCTACACCGCCGTGGTGTCGGAGTTCTACGAGCTGGGCATGGGCGATCCGATCGCCATCTCCTCGGCCCACGGCGACGGCGTCACCGACATGATCGAAGAGGCGCTCAACACCGCCTTCTCGCTGCGTCCGCAAGAGGCTGAAGAGCTCGACCCGGTCGCCCGCGGCATCAAGATCGCCATCGTCGGCCGGCCCAACGTCGGCAAGTCGACGCTGGTCAACACCCTGCTGGGCGAAGAGCGCGTGATCGCCTTCGACATGCCGGGCACGACCCGCGACGCGATCGAGATCCCGTTCGAGCGCGACGGCCAGCAATACACGCTGATCGACACCGCCGGCATCCGCCGCCGCGGCAAGGTGTTCGAGGCGATCGAGAAATTCTCGGTCATCAAGACGCTGCAGTCGATCTCGGAAGCCAACGTGGTGGTGCTGCTGCTCGACGCGCAGCAGGACATCTCGGAGCAGGACGCGCACATCGCCGGCTTCGTGCTGGAAACCGGCCGCGCGCTGGTGGTGGCCGTCAACAAGTGGGACGGCCTGCAGTCGGACCAGCGCGACGAGATCAAGATCGACATCGACCGCAAGCTCGACTTCCTGTCCTTCGCCCAGACCCATTTCATCTCGGCGCTGAAGGGCTCCGGCATCGCCCCGCTGATGAAGTCGCTCAACGCGGCCTACGCGGCCGCCATGTGCGACCTGTCGACGCCGAAGCTGACGCGCGCCTTGATCGAGGCGGTCGAGAAGCAGGAACCGCGGCGCAAGGGTTCGATCCGTCCGAAGCTGCGTTACGCGCACCAGGGCGGCATGAACCCGCCGATCATTGTTATCCACGGCAACGCCCTGGACGCCGTCGGCGATCCGTACAAGCGTTACCTGGAGAAGCATTTCCGCGACACCTTCTCGCTGGTCGGCACGCCGCTGCGCATCGAGCTGCGCACCGGCAAGAACCCGTTCAATAAAACACAGAAATAGTCGCCGCCTGTGCGACGGACGGCGCCAAAACAGGTTACAGTAGCCAATAAGCATCATTCTCTTTGCGGAGAATGATGCATTGGCACTTGAAATCGGGCGAGTCGTCTCCAATTCTTAATTACAACAACATCACGGAGCTGTTATGAGCAACAAAGGGCAACTGTTACAAGACCCATTCCTCAATGCATTACGCAAAGAGCATGTTCCTGTTTCTATCTACCTGGTCAACGGCATTAAACTGCAGGGCCATATTGAATCATTCGATCAATACGTCGTCTTGCTGCGCAATACGGTCACGCAAATGGTGTACAAGCACGCCATTTCGACCGTGGTGCCGGCGCGCGCCGTCAATCTCAATATTGAAACCGAAGCGGAATAAGGCCTTGGGCCAAACTCTCCCCACCACCAGCCAGAATGCCGTATGCGCGCAGCCTTAGTCGGAGTTGACTTCGGTCACGGTGATTTCACCGCCAGCGTCGAGGAATTGATGCTGCTGTCGCGTTCGGCCGGCGCGGACCCGATCACGACCATCACGGCCAAGCGGTCGAGCCCGGATTCGGCGTATTTCGTCGGCAGCGGCAAGGCCGACGAGATCGCCGACGCGGTGGTCAATGACGGGCTTGAAATCGTCATTTTCAACCACGCGCTGTCGCCGGCCCAGCAGCGCAACCTGGAAAAGCGCCTGAACATCCGGGTGCTCGACCGCACCAGCCTGATCCTCGACATCTTCGCCCAACGCGCCAAAAGCCACGAAGGCAAGCTGCAGGTCGAGCTGGCCCAGTTGCAGCATCTGGCCACCCGCCTGATCCGCGGCTGGACCCATCTGGAACGCCAGAAGGGCGGTATCGGCCTGCGCGGTCCCGGCGAAACCCAGCTCGAGACCGACCGCCGCCTGATCGGCGACCGCGTCAAGGCGCTGCGCGCGCGTCTGGAGAAGCTGCACAAGCAGCGCGAAACCCAGCGCCGCGCGCGCGGGCGCAGCCACACCTTCTCGGTGTCGCTGGTCGGCTACACCAACGCCGGCAAGTCGACGCTGTTCAACGCCGTCACCAAGGCCGGCGTGTACGTCGCCGACCAGCTGTTCGCCACGCTCGACACCACCTCGCGCCGGGTTTACCTGGGGCAGGACGTCGGCAACGTGGTGATCTCGGACACGGTCGGCTTCGTGCGCGAACTGCCGCACCAACTGGTGGCGGCCTTCCGCGCCACGCTCGAAGAGACCATCCACGCCGACCTGCTGCTGCACGTCGTCGACGCGGCCTCGCCGGTGCGCATGGAGCAGATCGAACAGGTCAACCTGGTCTTGAAAGAGATCGGCGCCGACCACATTCCGCAGATACTGGTGTGGAACAAAATCGACGCCGCCGGCCTCGAACCGGCGGTCGAGCGCGACGAGGACGGCAAGCTGCACCGCGTCTTCATCAGCGCGCAGAAGGGCATCGGCCTCGATTTGCTGCGCGCGGCGATCGTCGAGTCGGCCAAGGACGCGCCCGGTTCGGCCCACCTGTACCAGCAGCCGGACGACGAGCCGGCGCAGCACCCGGGCGAAGACGAAGCGCCGGACGACGCGCAGGGCGACGCCAGTTCGGACCAGGCCTGCGAGGCTGATCCGACAGATAGTAATCCAACCAACATCCATGCCGGAACACGATAGTATGCTTGTCTCCCTAAAGAAAAAAATCGGCTTGAAGCTGTCCCTGAACGATCCTCGCTGGGGTAATCGGAAGGACGACGCCAACAAAGCCCAAGAGGGCAAAAAGCCCGGCGAAGGTCCGCCGGACCTGGACCAGTTGTGGCGCGACTTCACCAACCGCCTGAACACCTTTTTCGGCCAGAAGAACCGGCCCGACGGCGGCGGCAACAGCGGTGGCGGTGGCGGCATGCTGCCCGACATGAAGGGGGCCGGCATCACCGTCGGCGTGGCCGCTTCGGTGGCGGCGCTGATCTGGCTCGCCAGCGGCGCCTTTATCGTGCAGGAGGGCCAGACCGGCGTGGTGCTGACGTTCGGCAAATACAGCCATTCGACGCCGGCCGGTTTCAACTGGCGCTGGCCGTACCCGTTTCAAAGCGACGAGACCGTCAACGTGTCGCAGGTGCGCACCGTCGAGGTGGGCTACCGCAAGTCGGTGCGCGACAAGCAGGCCAAGGAATCGCTGATGCTGACCGACGATGAAAACATCATCGACATCCAGTTCGCGGTGCAATACAAGCTCAAGGACCCGGTCGCCTGGTTGTTCAACAACCGCGAACAGGAAGAGACCCTGCGCCAGGTCGCCGAGACCTCGATCCGCGAGATCGTCGGGCGCAGCAAGATGGACTTCGTGCTCTACGAGGGCCGCGAAAAAGTCGCCTTCGACACCCAGCAACTGATGCAGCACATCCTCGACCGCTACGCCGTCGGCGCCGTCGTTACCAACGTGACGATGCAGGCGGTGCAACCGCCCGAGCAGGTGCAAACCGCGTTCGACGACGCCGTCAAGGCGGGCCAGGACCGCGAGCGCCAGAAAAACGAGGGCCAGGCCTACGCCAACCAGGTGGTGCCGGTGGCGCGCGGCAACGCCTTCCGCCTGCTGCAGGAAGCCGAAGCCTACCGCTCCATGGTCACGCAAAACGCCATCGGTAACGCCTCGCGCTTCCAGCAGGTGCTGGCCGAGTACCAGAAGGCGCCCGGCGTGACGCGCGACCGCATGTACCTGGAGACCATGCAGCAAATCTTCTCCAGCGCCAGCAAGGTCATGGTCGACGCGAAAAGCGGCAGCAACCTGCTGTACCTGCCGCTCGACAAGCTGATCGCCCAAAGCGCCGCCCAGGACGCCAGCGCAGCGGCGGCCAAGGCCGCGGCGACGCCGCAGGCCAGCACCGCGCTGCCGCCGGAATTGATACAAACAGTGGAAGGGTCGCGCCGCGACAGCCGTTCCCGGGAATCGTCGCGTGATCGGGAGAGCCGCTAATGAATCGTATCGTCACAGCCTTGGTCGCGGGCTTTATCGCGCTGATGCTCCTGTCGTCGACCGTCTTCATCGTCGACCAGCGTAAATACGCCATCGTGTTCGCGCTGGGCGAGGTCAAGCAGGTTATCAAGGAGCCGGGTCTGCACTTCAAACTGCCGCCGCCGTTCCAGAACGTGCTGTTCCTCGACAAGCGCATCATGACCATCGAATCGCCGGAGGCGGACCGCTTCATCACGGCCGAGAAGATGAACATCCTGGTCGACGCCTTCGTCAAATGGCGCATCGTCGAGCCGAAACTGTACTTCGTCAGCTTCGGCGGCGACGAGGGCAGGGCGCGCGACCGCATGTCGCAAATCGTCAAGGCGTCGCTGAACGACGAAATCACCAAGCGCACGGTGCGCGAAGTGATTTCCGGCCAGCGCGGCAAGGTCATGGACGCTATCCTCGCCAAGGTCGTCGCCGAATCGAAACTGATCGGCATTGAAATCATCGACGTGCGCCTGAAACGCGTCGACTACGTCGAGCAGATCAACAACTCGGTGTACGAGCGGATGAAATCGGAACGCGTGCGGGTCGCCAACGAACTGCGCTCGACCGGTTCGGCCGACTCCGAGAAGATCCGCGCCGACGCCGACAAGCAGCGCACCGTGATCCTGGCCGAAGCCTACCGCGAGGCGGAGAAAATCCGCGGCGAGGGCGACGCCAAGGCTTCGCTGACCTACTCCGAGGCGTTCGGCAAGAACCCCGAGTTCTACAAGTTCTACCGCAGCCTGGAAGCCTACCGCGCGACGTTCAAGAGCCACAGCGACGTCATGGTGGTGGACGCCAACTCGGACTTCTTCAAATACTTCAAAGGGTCCGGCGCGTCCGGCCCGGCGGCGCCGGCGAAGAAGTAAGCGGCAGTCCCAGCGCGGACCGGGGCCGGTCCTTGCATCCCAACATTCTTCAGGGAATGCTGGCGTGCAAGGCCCGGCCCCGGTCTTTTTAACGCCTTTCGACGGCGTTTCGATCTGTATAGACATCGTTGCCGGCCGGGCTGTGGGCGGATTTTCTGGTCGCCGCGAGCGAACTTATCCCTGTTGCCACACATTTTCGCGTAAAATATCAGGTTCGGCCTTCTGCTGCGTGCGCGTTTCTCCGTCGCGCAGAAAGCATTTTTCAACTTTCTTCCGTATCTTGTCCCCTCATGCCGAATTGGCTTTTGCCCGAAAATATCGCCGATGTATTGCCGTCGGAAGCGCGCAAGATTGAAGAGTTGCGTCGGCTCATGCTCGATAATTTCCGTCTGTACGGATATGAACTCGTCATGCCGCCGCTGCTGGAGTATCTGGAGTCGCTGCTGACAGGCGCCGGCGCGGATACCGATCTGCGCACCTTTAAACTGGTCGACCAGCTGTCCGGGCGCATGCTCGGCCTGCGCGCCGACATGACGATCCAGGTCGCCCGCATCGACGCCCACCTGCTGAACCGGGCTTCGGTGACGCGCCTGTGCTACGCCGGCAGTGTGCTGCACACGCGCCCGTCCGGCCTGCACGCGACGCGCGAGCCGCTGCAGATCGGCGCCGAGATCTACGGCCACGCCGGCCTCGAAGCGGACGCCGAGATCCAGGAACTGGCGCTGGCGTCGCTGGCCCTGGCCGGCTTTAGCGAAGTGCGGCTGGACCTGTCGCACGTCGGCGTGCTGCGCGCCATCATCGCCGACGACGCCGCCGCCCTCAAGGACGAGGCGGCGCTGTACACGCTGCTGCGCGCGAAAGACGCGCCGGGCCTGGGCGCGCTGACGGCGAACTACCTGCCGGTCACCCGCGCGGCCCTGCTGGCCTTGCCCGGCCTGTACGGCGACATCGACGTGCTGGCCAGGGCGCGCGACGTGTTGCCGCCGCTGCCCGGCATCGGCAAGGCGCTGGCCGAGTTGGCGGCGCTGGCCGGATCGGCCATCGGCCGCGCCGAAGTGGCGATCGACCTGGCCGACCTGCGCGGCTACCAATATGAAAGCGGCGCCATGTTCGCGCTGTACGTGCCGGGCTTGCCGAACGCGGTGGCGCGCGGCGGCCGTTACGACCACGTCGGCGAAGCGTTCGGCCGGGCCCGTCCCGCCACCGGCTTTTCGCTCGACCTGCGCGAACTGGCGCGGCTGCTGCCGACCGCGGAGCGCAAGCATTCGATCCGCGCGCCGTGGGGCAACGCCCCCGAATTGAGGGAAAAAATCGCCGAGCTGCGCAAAGCCGGCGAGGTGGTGATCCAGAGCATGCCTGGTCACAGCAATGAACAAGACGAGTTCGAGTGCGATCGCGCGCTGGTCCTTGACGATAATGGTAGTAACTGGATTCTTAAAAACTTAGGTTAAGTATGTCAAAGAAAATTATGGCAAAGAACGTTGTGGTTATCGGCACCCAATGGGGCGATGAAGGTAAGGGCAAGATTGTTGACTGGTTGACCGATCACGCCCAGGGCGTGGTGCGCTTCCAGGGCGGCCACAACGCCGGCCACACGCTGGTCATCGGCGGCGTCAAAACCGCCTTGCAACTGATCCCGTCGGGCATCATGCGCCCGGGCGTGGCCTGCTACATCGGCAACGGCGTGGTGGTGTCGGTGCCGGACGTGCTGCGCGAAATCGACAAGCTGCAAGCCGTTGGCGTTGAAGTCGCCTCGCGCCTGAAGATCTCGGAAGCGTCGCCGGTTATCCTGCCGTACCACTCGGCTCTGGACGCGGCGCGCGAAGCGGCCCGCGGCGCCGCCAAGATCGGCACCACCGGCAAGGGCATCGGCCCGGCCTACGAAGACAAAGTGGCACGCCGCGCGATCCGCATCGCCGACCTGCTCAACGAAAGCCGCTTCGCCGAGAAACTGGCCGAGAACCTCGACTACCATAACTTCGTGCTGGAAAACTACCTGAAGGCGCCGAAAGTCGACTACCAGAAGACCCTGGACGACGCGCTGGCCTACGTGCCGCGCCTGCGCCCCATGGTCGCCGACGTCTCCAGCGCGCTGTACGCCGCGCACAAGGCTGGCGCCAACCTGCTGTTCGAAGGCGCGCAGGGCAGCTTGCTCGACGTCGACCACGGCACCTACCCGTACGTCACCTCGTCGAACTGCGTGGCCGGCAACGCCGCCGCCGGTTCGGGCGTCGGTCCGAACATGCTGCACTACATCCTGGGCATCACCAAGGCCTACACGACGCGCGTCGGCTCCGGCCCGTTCCCGTCCGAGCTGAGCACGGACGACGGCGTCGGCCACCACCTGTCGGCGGTCGGCCACGAGTTCGGCACCGTCACCGGCCGCGCCCGCCGCTGCGGCTGGTTCGACGCCGCGCTGCTGCGCCGCTCGGTGCAGATCAACGGCGTGTCGGGCATGTGCCTGACCAAGCTGGACGTGCTGGACGGCCTGGAAACGCTGAAGCTGTGCACCGGCTACATGCTCGACGGGCGCAACGTCGACATCTTCCCGGTTGGCGCCGAAGACGCCGCCCGCTGCGTGCCGATCTACGAAGAAATGCCGGGCTGGAAAGACAGCACCGTCGGCGCGAAATCGCTGGCCGCGCTGCCTGCCGCCGCACGCGCCTACATCAAGCGCATCGAAGAACTGGTCGGCGTGCCGATCGACATGGTCTCGACCGGCCCGGATCGCGAAGAAACGATCGTGCTGCGTCACCCATTCGAATAATAAAAGTAGACGGAAAAGTATTATGACGACTCCACAAACCAACGAAAAACACCTCTGGGTGTCTTGGGACGAATACCACCGCCTGATCGAGCGCCTGGCGCTCAAAGTATACGAATCGGGCTGGAAATTCGACCAGGTGCTGTGCCTGGCGCGCGGCGGCGTGCGTCCGGGCGACGTGTTTTCGCGCATCTTCGACGTGCCGCTGGCGATCCTGTCGACCAGCTCGTACCGCGAAGAAGCGGGCACCGTGCGCGGCGACCTCGACATCGCCAAATACATGACGATGACCAAGGGACCGCTGGCCGGCCGCATCCTGCTGGTTGACGACCTGGTCGACTCCGGCGTGACGCTGGAAAAAGTCACCAAGCACCTGGAGACGAACTTCTCCGGCGTCACCGAAGTGCGTTCGGCCGTCATCTGGACCAAGGGTTGCTCGTCGATCCGTCCTGACTACTGCATGGAAGACCTGCCGCACAATCCGTGGATACACCAGCCGTTCGAAGACTACGACGGCCTGCGTCCGCACCAGTTGGCGGCGTGGCTGAAGAAAGACGACACGGCCGCGTAATCGACCGGGTTAGATGACAATGGCGGGTGAGCTTAACGGTTCACCCGCCATTTTTTATGGGCGCAACAACGCTAGGCTCCCGCACCGGCGTCGGCGCCGTGATTCCGCCGACTTCCCATGCGTGCGCCCTGGCCGTCGTGGCACGCTTGATCAGTTTCTCCGTGCAGACGAATAAATAGGCGCTTCCAGCCGGCCCGCCGGGCGGCTGCAATGGCCGCCCGAGCGTGATATGCTTGCCCTTCAAATAAGCTTTCGACACCCGCTATGACGACTCTGAAAACCGCGCGGCTCACGCTTGAGCCAGTCACCGAGCAGCACTACGCTGGGCTGCGCCAATTGAACACCGATCCCGCCGTCATGCGTTTCCTCAACGGCGGCCTGCCCGAAACCGAGGAGGCGACGCGGGCGATGATCGCGCGCGTCATGGCGGCGTGGGCGGCGTGGGGTTACTCGTGGTGGGCGCTGATCGCCGACGACACCGGCGAACTGATCGGCGCGGCCTGCCTGCAGCACCTCGACCGCGACGCCAGCAAGCCGCGCGAGATCGGCTGGCGGCTGGGCCGGAACTGCTGGGGCAAGGGCTATGCCACCGAGGCGGCGCGGGCGATTGTCGAATTCGCCTTCGAGGTGGTCGGCGCGGACGTGCTGTACGCCGTCGCGAACCCGGACAATGCCGCCTCGATCAAGGTGATGGAGCGGCTCGGCATGCGCTACGTCGGCATCGAAACTTTTTACGACCAGCCGTGCGCGACCTACCGTCTGGACCGGCCCGCCTGAAACGGTCCAACCGGCCCCGCTGCGCCGGTCATTTGAGGTAGCCGGAGTCCTTCATTTGCCGCAACACCAGCGCCTGCGCGGCGGCGAGCGCTTGCCTGACGCTTTGCCGGCCGCTCAGCGTGGCGGCCATCTCCTGTCCAACCTGGTCGCCGATGGCTGGAAACTCGGGAATGCTGACATACTGCATCTCGCGGTACAGTCCCGGTTTCAGGCCGGCGTCGCGCTGGTCGGCGCTTTCGATCGCGCCCAGCACGAACTGGGCGAACGGCGCCGCTTTCAGGTAATTCTCGTTCTGGTAGGTCGACTTGCGCGTGCCGGGCGGAATCGCCGCCCAGCCGTGGTATTTGGCCACCATGCCGATATAGTTTTTCGATGTGGCCCAGGCGATGAACTGCGCCGCCTCGGCCTTGTGCAACGAGGAGTTGGGCACCGCCAGGGCCCAGCTCCACAGCCACGCGCCGCCTTTTCTACCGGGCGCGCCGGGCGCCGCCACGTAGCCCAGTTGCGAGGCGACGTTCGAGCGTAGCGGGTTCGACAACACGCTGGCGGCCACGGTGGCGTCGATCCAGATGCCGCAGTGGCCGTCCGAGAACAGTCTCAGGTTTTCCTTGAAGCTGTTGCGTTCGGGGTTGGGCGGGCCGTAGCGGGTCAGCAGGTCGCGGTACATCTCCACTGTCTTTTCCCAAGCGGCGGAATCGAGGTCCGGCTGGCCCTGCTCGTCGAACCAGCGCCCGCCGTAGGCGCTGGCCATCGACGTCAGCAAGGCCATGTTGTCGCCCCAGCCGGGTTTGCCGCGCAGGCAAACGCCGTAGATCCCGGCCGCCGGCTTGTGGAGCTTCGCCGCCAGCGCCTTGATGTCGTCGTAGCTGGGCGCCACCGGCATGGCCAGGCCCGCCTTGGCGAACAGGTCCTTGCGGTAGTACGTCATGACGCTTTCGGCGTAAAACGGCAGCGCGTACAGCTGCTTTTGGTACGACAGGCCGCTGCGCACGGCCGGCAGCAGGTCGTCGACGTCGTAGTTGTCGGGCGGTTGCAGCGGCGTCAGCCAACCGCGCTTGGCCCAGATCGGCGTTTCGTAGGTGCCGATGGTGAGGATGTCGAACTGGCCGTCGGAGATGGCGAGGTCGCTTAGCAGGCGCAAGCGCAGCACCTCCTCGTCGAGTACGCGCCACTCCAGTTCGATGCCCGGATGCTGCTTCTGGTATTCGACGGAGAGGGCGCGCATCACCAGCATGTCGCTGTTGTTGACGGTGGCGATGACCAGCCGCGTCTTGTTCTTCGCGGCCTTGGCGGGCGAGTACAGGCCGTGCTTTTTCAGGATGCCGGTCAGCGTGCCGTCGCGCGTCATGTCGGCCAGGCCTTCGTTGAAGGCCACCAGCAATTGCCGTTGCCGTTCGGTGGCGGTGGCGAAGGCGACGTGGAATGCGCGCTGGGCCAGCGGCGGCATTATGAACTCGTAGTCGCCGATCAGGTGCGGGCGCCGGCCCACCATCAGGTCGGCCGCCGTGTACTTGTCGATCAGGGCGAAGTCGATGCGGTCGCGCTCCAGTTTGTCGAGGTTTTGCAGGTCGTTCGCGGCCGCCTCCCGGTGCGCGATTTTGGCGTTGTCGAACGCCGCCGGCGCGGCGGCGCCGCGCACCACGCCGACGCGGTGCGCGTTCAGCGACGCCAGCAGGCCTTCGCCCTTGTCGGCGGCGCCCGGCGCGGGGTGCGGCGCAAGGGTCCTTTTCCTCAGCAATCCGATGCTATCGCCGGGGAAGGGCAGCGAGTAGGCCAGGCCGGCGGTGCCGCCCTCGCCGGCCTCGCGCGCCAACGGCAGCACCGCGTCGACCTCGCCGGTCTGGGCCAGTTGCAGCGCCCGCGCCAGCGGGTAGAAGGCGATTTTGACGCGGTAGCCGCGGCGCTTGAACGCCTCCGTCGCCACTTCGGAGACGTAGCCGTTTTCCGGTAGGGTGGTGCCGATGTAGGGGGTGCGCTCGCTGGCCGCCAGCGTCACCAGCGGCTCGGCCCGCGGCGCTGCCGCCAGTAGCAGGGCGAGCAGGGCCGGCAGCGTAAAAGTCCGCAATTTGTTGGAGAGCATGTTTCCCCCGTGCGCGTGTGTGGCTGTGGCTGATGGGGCGGCGTGGGCCGCGCCATCGGCAGACTGTAGCACGCGGCGGGGCGCCGGCCCAAGATATTCGGGGAAGGGCGAAGGACGGGGTGGTGCCGCTGTTGTGTTGGTGGAAATCGTGGGTCGGATTACGCGTTCCGCTCATCCGACCTACGCAAACTCATTTGGCGGCATTGGGGCGCCACCGCTGTTTTTAGGAGCCCAGCAGCGAGGCGACGTTGTCGCTGCCCGGCGCGCCGAACAGCTGCTGCTTGAGCAGGTGCAGTTGGTCGCGCACCTGCGCCGCTTTTTCGAACTCCAGGTTCTTGGCGTGGTCGATCATCAGCTTTTCCAGGCGCTTGATTTCCTTGCTGATTTGCTTCTCGCTCATCGCCTCGTACTTGGCCGCCTCCTGCGCCACTTCGAGGTTGTCGCGCGCCTCCTGCGGGCTGTAGACGCCGTCGATCAGCTCCTTGATGCTCTTCTTGACGCCGACCGGGGTGATGCCGTTGGCGCTGTTGAAGGCGATCTGCTTGTTGCGGCGGCGCTCGGTTTCGTCGATCGCCCGGCGCATCGAATCGGTGACGCGGTCGCCGTACAGGATCGCCGTGCCGTTGAGGTTGCGCGCGGCGCGGCCGATGGTCTGGATCAGGCTGCGCTCGGAGCGCAGGAAGCCCTCCTTGTCGGCGTCGAGGATCGCCACCAGCGACACCTCGGGCAAGTCGAGGCCCTCGCGCAGCAGGTTGATGCCGACCAGCACGTCGAAGGTGCCGATGCGCAGGTCGCGCAGGATCTCGACCCGCTCCACCGTCTCGATGTCGCTGTGCAGGTAGCGCACCTTGATGCCGTGGTCGCCCAGGTAATCGGTCAGCTGCTCGGACATGCGCTTGGTCAGCGTGGT
Organism: Janthinobacterium sp. CG_23.3; assembly: GCF_046115965.1. Lineage (NCBI taxonomy): Bacteria > Pseudomonadati > Pseudomonadota > Betaproteobacteria > Burkholderiales > Oxalobacteraceae > Janthinobacterium > Janthinobacterium sp. CG_23.3. The sequence continues at coordinate 38,260 of NZ_JBJXIB010000003.1, forward strand.
CACCAGCACGCGCTCGTTCTTCTTGACGCGGTCGACGATCTCCGACATCAGGTCGTCGACCTGGCTGCTGGCCGGGCGCACGATGATTTGCGGGTCGACCAGGCCGGTTGGGCGCACCACCTGCTCGACCACCTGGTCGGCGCGCTGCTTCTCGTAGTCGGCCGGGGTGGCCGAGACGAACACGGTTTGCCGCATCTTCGACTCGAACTCGTCGAAGCGCAGCGGCCGGTTGTCGAGCGCCGACGGCAGCCGGAAGCCGTAGTCGACCAGGTTGGTCTTGCGCGAACGGTCGCCGTTGTACATGGCGCTGAGCTGGCCGATCAGCACGTGCGACTCGTCGAGGAACATCAGCGCGTCCGGCGGCAGGTAGTCGACCAGCGTCGGCGGCGGTTCGCCGGGCAGGGCGCCGCTCAGGTGGCGCGAGTAGTTCTCGATACCCTTGGTGAAGCCGATTTCGGCCATCATCTCCAGGTCGAAGCGGGTGCGCTGCTCCAGGCGCTGCTCTTCGATCAGGCGGTTCTCCTGGCGGAAGAATTCCAGCCGCTCGCGCAGCTCGTCCTTGATGGTCTCGATCGCCCGCAGCACGGTGGCGCGCGGCGTCACGTAGTGCGAGCCGGGGTAGACGGTGAAGCGCGGGATCTTCTGGCGCACGCGCCCGGTGAGCGGGTCGAACAGCTGGATCGACTCGATCTCGTCGTCGAACATCTCCAGGCGCACCGCCAGTTCGGCGTGCTCGGCCGGGAAAATGTCGATGGTGTCGCCGCGCACGCGGAAGGTGCCGCGGCCGAAATCGACCTCGTTGCGCGTGTACTGCATCTGGATCAGGCGGGCGATGACGTCGCGCTGGCTGACCCGGTCCTTGACGCGCAGCGTCAGGATCATCTGGTGGTATTCCTTCGGATTACCGATACCGTAAATGGCCGACACGGTGGCGACGATGACGACGTCGCGCCGCTCCATCAGCGACTTGGTGCAGGACAGGCGCATCTGCTCGATGTGCTCGTTGATGGACGAGTCCTTTTCGATGAACAGGTCGCGCTGCGGCACGTAGGCCTCGGGCTGGTAGTAGTCGTAGTAACTGACGAAGTACTCGACCGCGTTCTGCGGGAAGAATTCGCGGAACTCGCTGTAGAGCTGGGCCGCCAGCGTCTTGTTGGGCGCGAAGATGATGGCCGGGCGGCCCATGCGGGCGATGACGTTGGCCATCGTGTAGGTTTTGCCCGAGCCGGTCACGCCCAGCAGGGTCTGGTAGGCGAGGCCGTCGCCGATGCCCTCGCACAGCTGCTCGATGGCGCTCGGCTGGTCGCCGGCCGGCAAAAACGGCTGGTGCAGCTTGAACGGCGAGTCGGGGAACGACACCACGACCGGGGTCGCGTCATTTGCTAAGGATAAATCAGCCATACGAATCAGACCTTTGTTAGAATAGTGCTCTGCTGGCGACGCTTATTGGAGACGCTGTCAGCAATCCGCTGCGAACCCTGCTTCCCAATCGAATCCAATCTTATCATGACGAATCCTTCCGCTCCCGCCAGCCTGTTCAGTGCCATCGACATGGCCCCACGTGACCCGATCCTGGGCATCACCGAAGCCTTCAACGCTGATAAAAACCCTGCCAAGATCAATCTTGGCGTCGGCGTCTATTATGACGAAAACGGCAAAGTTCCGCTGCTCTCGTGCGTCCGCAAGGCCGAAGCGATCCTGATCGAACAAGCGGCGCCGCGCACCTACCTGCCGATCGACGGCCTGGCCACCTACGACGCCGCCGTGCAAGAACTGGTATTTGGCGCCGACAGCGCGGTTATTCAAGAGCGCCGCGCGGTCACCGTGCAGGCCATCGGCGGCACCGGCGCGCTGAAAATCGGCGCCGACTTCCTGCAGCGCTTCGCGCCGGGCGCGCAAGTGTACATCAGCGACCCGAGCTGGGAAAACCACCGCGCGCTGTTCGAAAGCGCCGGTTTCGTCGTCAACAACTACGCCTACTACGACGCGGCCACCCGCGGCGTGAACTTCGACGGCATGCTGGCCGACCTGCGGGCGATGCCGCGCGGTTCGATCGTGCTGATGCACGCCTGCTGCCACAACCCGACCGGCGCCGACCTGAACGCCGACCAATGGGGTGAAGTCATCGCCGCCGTCAGCGCCGGCGGCCTGATCCCGTTCCTCGACATGGCCTACCAGGGCTTCGGCGCCGGTATCGCCGAAGACGGCGCCGTGGTGCGTCGCTTCGTCGCGGCCGGCGGCCCGCTGCTGATCTCGAACTCGTTCTCGAAGTCGTTCTCGCTGTACGGCGAGCGCGTCGGCGCGCTGAGCGTGGTTGCCGCCAGCACCGAAGAAGCGGCGCGCGTGCTGTCGCAGCTGAAGCGCGTGGTGCGCACCAACTATTCGAACCCGCCCGTGCATGGCGGCAAGGTCGTCGCCACCGTGCTGACCACGCCGGAACTGCGCCAGCTGTGGGAAGACGAGCTGGCCGCGATGCGCGTGCGCATCCGCGAAATGCGCGAAGCGTTTGTCAGCAAGTTGAAAGAGAAGGCCCCGGCCCACGATTTCGACTTCGTCAACAAGCAAGTCGGCATGTTCTCGTACTCCGGCCTGACCAAGGCCCAGGTCGAGACGCTGGCGCGCGAGCACTCGGTGTACGCCGTCGACACCGGCCGTATCTGCGTCGCGCCTTTGAACATGGGCAATATCGACAAGGTTATTGACGCGATCGCCAAAGTCCTTTAAGATATTGCTTCTTCGGATACAGTCGCAAGATTGATCCGAAAGGGTAACAAAAACGCCGACGAAAGGGCGTCATCGGAACGCTTGATGATGCGCTTAAGAAGTATATAATGTTGCCTCTTTTCCCTGATAGCTCAGTTGGTAGAGCGACGGACTGTTAATCCGCAGGTCCCTGGTTCGAGTCCAGGTCGGGGAGCCAGAATTAAAAGGAAATGGTTACGAGCAATCGTAGCCATTTTTTTCGCCTGCGTATTTGCGCCGCCCATCGCACCATTGCCACCGCTTGGGCCGGCACGCCACCGCCGACGCGCGCCAAAGACTCTGCGGCTGTTAGGGCGAGCCGTTAAAGCTGCTCACAGTGCGTCACCCATTTGTCGAGGATTGGTCAGGTCTGTTACGTTGATTCTCGAGCGCTCTGAGGGTACTGTTTCAAGGAAAAATGGGCTGGAAAGCTAAAGGGTGGCAGTTATGAGTAACGATAAAGAGCAATCCTATGTGGATATGGGAATGCAGGCCGGAGATAAGGCAGCCCATCAGGCGCTCGCTCCGTTGCACAGAAGCATTAACCGTGCCTTGTCCGCTAAATGCTCAAGGGGCTATGGCAAGAAATTAAAAGATTTAGGCTTCGTTTTGCGTGTCGATGGCGAGATTGGGTATTGGGAAAAGGTTGGATGCGATAATGTTGCCGGGCGGAGGGCGGGTACGGCAACGGTCGATATTTTCATGTCAAACGAAACGTGGCAAGGAGTGTCAACTGATGAGCTGAAGCGATTCCTAAGTAAGCATTTGAGGGAGGGGTTCGTCCTCATGCTTGATAAGCTGAAGCACCTTGGCGTTGAATTTGACGAGAAGAATCTTGCTTCCGATTTTGACGAAGCCATCCGACTTTTCGAGAACACCGAGATTCCGTAGTCTCCGGGATAACTTCGCCACTCAAACGTACTGGATCATAGCGCGTGCTGCCGGCCGTGAAGCACGTCGGCGAAGTGGCCAAGACATACTATCTGCGCCAAGCCGTCGAACGGGGTTTCGACGCCGCCGCTTTCCTTGATCGCCGCGGCCGCCTCAGCGAAGGCTCCATCTGGAATATGACTTTTTGGGACGGCGAGGCGGTGGTGTGGCCCATCGCCGACATGCTGGCAGGCACTGCGATGGGCATCGTCCGCCGGCAACTGGCACGCCTCGGCGTCGCCAACGCGACCAAGAGGTGACGCGGGCCGACCTGCCGGCATTGGCCGGGGCGGTGGTCATGAATTCCTGGACGCCGGGCGTGGCGCTGCGCCGCATCGGCTCGGCGCCCCTGCCCGAGGCGCCGTCCTTCGTGGAGCAGCTTCACCGCGCCTTCCATGCCGAGCAAGCGACCCGGCCGTGAGCTCAAGCGTGGCCGTTCGCTATTCCTGGCGCTCAGAAGATCATCACCGTCGGCGTCACCGGCGACCACACCTTCACCTTCGACATTCCGGCAGGTCGCACGGCAACATGGGCTGGACGAGCCGGAGTTTCACCTTCAAGGCCATCAGCGCGATGAGCAAGCTGCATTTGTCCGTCGACAGCAGCAACTCCGCTTTTGGCGCCGCTCTGGACAACATCGCGGTCACCCCCGCCGTGCCGGAAGCCGAGACCTACGGCATGTTGCTGGCCGGTTTGGCGCTGCTTGGCGCCATCGCACGACGCAAGGAAGCGGCGGCTCAAAACGACGGGGCTTGCCGTCGCCTGAGATCCCGCGCTACGGCGCGGTTTTTTTTGCAAATTTCAATTCGATGCGTTATAGTGCGGCCTCTTTTCCCTGATAGCTCAGTTGGTAGAGCGACGGACTGTTAATCCGCAGGTCCCTGGTTCGAGTCCAGGTCGGGGAGCCAGAACGCAGCGTGAATACAAAGGCCTTCCTCGGAAGGCCTTTGTCGTTTACGCCAAACGGCGGGTGTTGTGCCGGGGGAGACGGGTAAGTCTTAGGTAAGTCTTATATACTGGCGAACTATGCGCATACAGTTATTCTCAGACCTCCATCTCGAACGTTATCCCGACTTCCGCCCCCGTATCGCTACCGACGTCGACGTCGTGGTGCTGGCCGGCGATATCGGCTCCTATCAAGCGGGCTCGCGTCTGGAGACCGGCGACTTCGGCCTCGAACGATTTTCACCTTTGCGGCCGGACTCAACGTGTTCCACAGTCCTGTTCGTGCCGGGCAATCACGAATTCGACACGCTTGAGTTCGATGAAACGTATATTCGCCTGCGCCAGACGTGTGAGCGTCTCGGTATCACCTGGCTGGACCGCGAAGTCGTCACGCTCGGACGCGTTCGTTTCGTTGGCACCACGCTATGGAGCGATTTCGAGGCACTCGCCGGCAAGGAAAAAACGCCGACCAAGCAAATGCAAATGCTCAGCAAGGCCTACCGCGCGGCAAACTACTATTTAAGCAAGAACACGACGCTGAAAGGTGGCGAGCCTCTGCTGGCCGAGGGTATTCGTGACATGTCGCTCGCATGCCAGGCTTGGCTTCGCGCCGCGCTGTCCGTGCCGTTCGACGGCACAACCATAGCGGTAACGCATTTCGCCCCCACGCTGCTGAGCGCCGACCCGCGATACGGCCTGACGCCGGGTACGGCGGGATTCTGCAATGCCCTGGACGACCTTTTTCCGCTCGCCGACGTGTGGATGCACGGGCACCTTCATTGCATGAATGACTATATCGTTCAAGGCAACCAAGATGGACGGCCTTGGACGTGTCGGGTTGTCGCCAATCCTCTGGGCTACTTGAGTAAAGGCGAGCAGGAGGGATTCCGCGGAAATCTGGTTATTCAGGTCCCGTCTTAATTTGCTGGCAAGATCGACCCGGTCAAGTTGACCGCCCTGGCTACCCGCGCGAACGCCGCGCCGTTTCCGTCAGCCCCTTCGAAAGCCAATTCGCTCGTATGCCTCCAGCCGCCCCACCTGTGAAGGGTGAGGCTGGCTAGCCATATGCCGATTTTCACCATGGAGATTGGCACGCAAGCGAGCGTACTCAGTCAGTGGTATCCGACTCAATCATCTTCGTGGCTGACAACGACCAGAACTTCCGCCTGTACTGGGCCGATGCTACGGGTTTTGTGTGGAATGAGCGCATTGAAATACAGCGAATCCCCGGCCTGGAGTTCGACGTTACCAGTTGGGAACGCCACCTCTATAGCGCCTTTGTGAACGAAAAGCAGTTCCTCGCCCTCGTGCTCCTTGAATGCGGATGCGACGAATTCGCTTGGCGGATAGACGACAAAGGGAAGCATTCTCTTGGAGGCGGCCCCGGAAGCGATGCTTTGCACCGATGGCTTGTCGGTTTGCGCCGCGCTGAGGGAAGTACGCTCACTGGCTCGCGTAATGCTGATTTCGGTGGGCGACACCTGATCTGAGAACAGCTCTTCCAAATCGACGTCCAGTGCGCGCGACAGTTTGATTGCCACGGCAATCGAAGGCACGCTCAAGCCCCGCTCGACCTTCGACAAATAGCTCTTCGTCAACTCGGTGCGCTCAGCAAGTGCCTCAAGCGACCAAGCTTTTTGTTTTCGTAGCAGTTTAAGTCGAATGGACATCGAAAATTCCCCCAAAAATGTATTGTACCATATGACACAAGGTGTCATACTTGGCTCAAGGTGTCCTTGGCAAGTTGTTATAGGCATGTCAAGGGCACCCCATCCGTTCGCATTTTTTTGGAGCTACACATGGCTAATACTCTTGAAATGTCTAAAAAGGAACTTGTTTCCATCGCCCAGCGACGCCTCGATAAGGGCGTCGGCGAAAGCTTATGGTCGATGCGTCAGAAGCTCGCGCTGACCTGCCGTATTCTTTACGACGGCGGGCATGACTCCGGTCTCGCCGGGCAAATCACCTGCCGCGCTGAACAGCCCGACACGTTCTACACCCAGCAGTTGGGCCTCGGTTTCGACGAAATATCGACTTCGAGCCTGATCCAGGTGGACCAAGACTTGGAGCTTGTCGCCGGCAGCGGCATCCCTAATCCAGCGAACCGTTTCCATACCTGGATCTATCGCCAACGCCCCGACGTTAACTGCATCGTGCATACCCACCCCGCGCATATCGCAGCGCTGTCGATGCTTGAGGTGCCGCTTGAAATATCTCACATGGACACAACGCCGCTTTACGAGGATTGTGCGTTTCTGAAGACTTGGCCTGGCGTTCCGGTGGGGAATGAGGAGGGCGAGATCATCGCAACGGCCCTGGGTGGTAAGCGCGCTATTTTGCTGGCCCATCACGGCCAACTGATCGCCGCAAAATCCATCGAAGAAGCCTGTGTGCTGGCTCTGTTGATCGAGCGCGCCGCCAAATTACAGCTGCTGGCGATGGCCGCAGGCGAGGTTAAGCCGATTCCCCCTGCGCTGGCGAAGGAAGCGCACGACTGGATATCGACCGATAAGCGCAATACGGTCGCCTTTAACTACTATGCCCGGCGTGCACTTCGCCAACATGCCGATTGCCTTATTTGATACGAGAGTTCACCATGCACAAAAAATTTGAAGGAATTATTGCCTACCCGGTCACGCCATTCAAGGAGGACGGCAGCGTCGACGGCGACATGCTCAAACAGTTGATCAATCGCCTGATCGATAGCGGCGTGCATGCTATCGCGCCGCTCGGCAGCACGGGCGAGAGCGCGTATCTCAGCGACGATGAGTGGGAGTTGGCAGCGCAAATCGCTGTCGATGTCGTCGCCAAGCGCGTCCCGACCGTCGTCGGTATTTCGGAGCTGACGACCGGCAACGCCGTCCGGCGGGCTCGCTTCGCGGAGCGAGTTGGCGCCGATGCCGTCATGGTGCTGCCAGTCTCATACTGGAAGCTGGGCGACACCGAAATCATTGCGCACTACGCAGCGATCGGCAACGCGATAGCGCTGCCGATTATGCTGTACAACAACCCGGCAACGAGTGGTGTCGATATGTCCCCTGAACTCATCGCGCAAATTTGCCGCGAAGTGCCGAGCGTGACGATGGTCAAGGAAAGCACCGGGGACCTCCAGCGGATGCACCGCCTCCGTCAGCTTACGAATGGCACCATCCCGTTCTACAACGGCAGCAATCCACTCGCCTTTGCGGCGTTGAACGCGGGAGCCGCTGGCTGGTGTACGGCTGCGCCGAACCTCAATGCCGAGCTTCCGCTTGCGTTGTACCGGGCGATTAAAGGCAACGACGTCGAGGGCGCCCGCGTCACCTTCGATCGACTGCTTCCGCTGCTGCAGTTTATTGTACGAATCGGTCTGCCAACGTCCGTCAAGGCTGGTCTGCGGCTCCAGGGGATCAACGCCGGCGTTCCACGCCTACCGCTACAGCAGCTCAATGCACCGGTGACCGCGGAACTGAGCGCTATCCTGACCGTGCTGCAGGCGATACAGTCGCCATCCTCGACGACGTAATGAGTCCTCTGGCTGATATGCGGGCCCCGCAGTAAGGGCGCCCGCGCGTCAGATTTTGTCGGTCAGAAGGGACGGCGCCATGTAGGAAGCGAAGGCGCCGTAGCCCGCCGACCAGCTGTCGGCCATGCGCAGCATCCTATTTTTACTAAACTAATCGCGCGCGCCATGGTCTATCTATGAATAACTGGATTTGCACGTCTACCGTGATTTCCTTTTTGAAAAATCACGTTTCGCCTGTGCTGGATCGAAAGGAAGAATCATGCTGGCAGCTACCAATGGCGCGTCCACCTCGATCTGGATGGACACCGCGTCTGTTCCCGCCTACCCGCCGTTGGCCGGCGACCTTGACACCAGCGTGTGTGTTATCGGCGCCGGCATCGCCGGACTGACCACGGCCTATCTGCTGTCCCGGGAGGGGCGCGAGGTGGTGTTGATTGATGCGCTGGGAATCGGCGCCGGCGAAACCGGCCGGACCACCGCGCATTTTTTCCCGCCGGACGAATGGTATGTCGATGTTGAAAAAGCGTTTGGGACCGACTCCGCCAAGCTTATTGCCAGTAGCTTTTCGGGTGCCATCGATTTGGTCGAGTCCATTGTTCAGCGCGAGCAGATCGACTGTGCATTCGATCGTCTCGACGGTTATCTGTACACGCCGTCCGGCAATGGCTTCCGGGAAATGGACAAGGAATACGCGGCGGCGCGGCGTGCCGGCGTGGAGGTTGAGCAGCTGGAGCGGGTTCCGGGCTTGAGCTTCGACACCGGACCATGCGTGCGCTACAGTAAGCAGGCGCAATGTCATCCCTTGCAGTACCTGGGCGGACTGGCACAGGCTTTCGTCCGCAACGGTGGGCAAATTTACTGCGGTACGCGCGCCACCAGCATCGACGGCAACCGCGAGGTTCAGGTGGTCGGCACGACGCACGGAAAGGTTCGTGCCAGGGCGGTCGTGGTCGCCACCAATACGCCGTTCAACGACCGGGTTGTCATGCATACGAAGCAAACCGGCTACCGCACTTATGTCATCGGCATGCGGGTTCCCAAGGGAACGGTCCCGCGCATCTTACTGTGGGATACGGGCGATCCGTATTACTACGTGCGGCTCGAATCCGCCGACCGCGCTGCCGATCACGACATTCTCGTCGTCGGCGGCGCCGACCACAAGGTCGGCCAGGATGCGCACCCGGAACACCGTTACGACGACATCGAACGCTGGGTGCGGCATCGCTTCCCCATGGCGCAGTCGGTCGAATACCGCTGGTCCGGCGAGGTCATGGAGCCGTCGGACGGTGCGGCTTATTTAGGGCGCAATCCGATGGATAACAAGAATGTCTACATCATCACCGGGGACTCGGGCAATGGCATGACGCATTGCACGATAGGTGCGATGCTCGTGAGCGATTTCATCATGGAGCGCGACAATCCCTGGAGGTCGATCTACGATCCGGCGCGCAAGGTAACACACGGACTCGCCGACTTTGTCATGGAACAGGCCAACACGCTGGCGCAATATGGCGAATGGGTGACGGGCGGAGAAGTGGAATCGGTGCAAGAGATTGCCGCCGGCGCGGGCGCGATTGTCCGGGACGGCGCCCGCAAGCTGGCGGTTTTCCGCGACGAGCAAGGCGAACTGCGTGCGCTATCGGCGAAATGCACCCATCTTGGATGCGTGGTGCATTGGAATTCGGCTGAGCGTTCTTGGGATTGTCCATGCCATGCTTCGCGTTTCGGCACGGACGGCGCGGTGTTGCACGGCCCGGCCGTCTCGCCGCTGGAAGAAATAGCACTCAATTCCGAAGGGAAACGAGACTCGGCAAGATCCGCCGCGCGTCCCGCGCAACAGCGCTCCGACGACTTACGTTAAGCCTCGAAACAAGCCCGGCGGGCTGCCCAGCACTTCGCGGAACGCCGCAACATAGGCGGCGGCGTTCGCAAAGCCCATTGCGTGGGCGATGAATTTGGTGGAACGATGCGCCGCCACCAAGTCCAGCGAGGCGATGATGCGTGCGCGTTGCCGCCATTGCCGGAAACTCAGGCCCACTTCAGCCGTAAAACGCCGGGTGAAGGTGCGCCCGGACATCGCCGCGCGCGCCGCCACCGCGTCCATCGGCAACAGCCAGTCGTTGGCCGCCATCAGCGCCGTCAGCACCTCGCGCAGCCGGGCGTCGCTCGGCATCGGCAAGTAGGTCGGCAGGGCAGGGGTTTCGCCCAAGGCGTGCGGCAACAAGGCGGCCATCTGGGCGCGCATCTCGTGGCGGCGCTGCGCGTCGAACAATCCCAGTACCAGTTCCCTGATCAGTGGCGATGCGACCACCGCGTGCACCTGCCCGTGGCGCGCGAACCCGGCGCATTGCTCGACCAGCGCCGGCTGCAGGTAGACGGTGCGCATGTGCGTGTCGGAGAACATCTGGATCGCGTGCGGATGCTGCGGCGGCACCCACAGGGCGCGCTGCGGCGGCACCGTCCAGCGGCCATCCCCGGTGTCGACCTGCATCACGCCGGCGGTGGCGTAGATCAGTTGCCCGGCGCGGTGCTGGTGCCGCGCCAGCACGCTGCCCTGCGGATGGTTTTTCGCCAGCACGCTCCACGGATCCGCGTCATGGCGTACCGGCGATATATCTTGGCGTTCGGGGTTTGTCATGCCGACATAGTATCGGAGTTCCCTATTCCACTTCAAGGCGCCAACATGCAAAACGACAAATATTCAAGCCAGCCAGACTCCGAGGGCGCGTCGCCACCGGCGGTGAAACGCGTCGCGGTGTTCTTCTACGGTAGTTTCATGCGCCGCGAGGTGATGGCGCGCGGCGGCTTCCAACCGGATCACATCGAGGTTGCCAAACTGAACGGTTTCGACATTCATCTCGATCCGCACGCCAATATCCGCCGCTCCGACCGGCACGCCATTTACGGCGTCCTGGTGCGCGCCAGCCACGCCGAGCTGGACCGGCTCTATGCGATGGACGGTGTCGGCGCCTTCCTGCCGGAAGCGCTGCTGGTGGAGACGCGGGACGGGGCGCTGCAGCCGGCGCTGTGCTACATCCCGCCGGCGCGCGACAGCCAGCCAACCGACCGCGCCTATCAGGAACGCCTGGTGGCGGTGGCGCGGGAGTACGGCTTTCCCGATTGGTATGCCGAGCGCTTGGCGGGCTGCCGGTAAAGCGCGGCGGCATATATCCATAACTGTGCCGCAAACGTCGAGAGCGAGATTGGGTGGGAATTTGATCATAATCCCGGGTTACGATACCGGCGCCGTATCGAGAAGTTTGTTTAAGCCAACATAAGAGAGAGGTGAACGCAGTGGTGTTGGCAGCCGGCGCAGCGCTGCCATAGCGCGGCCGACAACTATCTTTGATGAATCTTCATATCGGATTCCAGTCTGCCTACTTCGAACGCGCCACCACGGATGCCGTCAAAGGTGAGATTATTGGGGTGGCACACGCGTATTTCCGTTCCGCGATGAGCGACGCCGCGGCGCCGCGGCAGGTGGCCGACATGGCCAGGGCGCCCAAGTGCGGCTAACACCGGCGCAATACACGTTTGCATCGCACGTTCGCGGTACCAACCTTTACTATACAAAACCATGACTCCTCGCGCCATTCTGCTGGACCTGTTTCACACGGCGGTCGCCGCCGCGCAAGCGTCGAAGCGCCTGCCGCTGTTCCTGCCGCCGCCACCGCGCGGGCGCACCATCGTCATCGGCGCCGGCAAGGCCGCGGCGGAAATGGCGGCGCAGCTTGAAGCGGCCTGGCCCGGCCCGCTCGAAGGCGTGGTCGTCACACGCTACGGCCACGCCGTGCCGTGCCGGCACATCCGCGTGCTGGAGGCGGCCCATCCCTTCCCCGACGAGAACGGCATCGTGGCGGCCCGCGAGATCCGCGCCGCGCTGGCCGGCCTGAGCGCCGACGACTTGGTCATCAGCCTGATGTCCGGCGGCGGCTCGGCCCTGCTGGTTGAGCCGGTGCCGGGCATCAGCCTGGCAGACAAACAGCAACTGACGCGCGACCTGTTCCAGGCCGGCGCCACCATCCGCGAACTGAACCGGGTGCGCCAGGCGCTGTCGCAGGTCAAGGGCGGCCGCCTGGCCGCCGCCGCGTGGCCAGCGCAGGTGCTGACGCTGGTGATCTCCGACGTGCCGGGCGACGACCCGGCGCTGGTCGCCTCCGGCCCGACCGTGGCGCCGTCGAGCGACGAGGAAAGCGCGCTGGCCATCGCCGGGCGCCTGGGCGTGGCGCTGCCGGCGCACGTGCGCGCCGCGCTGGCGGCCGCGACGGCGCCGCCGGGCGATTTCGCGCATTGCCGCACCGAGTTGATCGCCACGCCGATGCAAAGTCTGCGCGCGGCCGCCGCCCGCGCCAGGGAGCTGGGCTTGACGCCGCTGATCCTGAGCGACTGTATCGAGGGCGAGGCGCGCGAGGTGGCCGAAGTCCACGCCGGCATCGCGCTGTCGGCGAAGCACTACGGCGAACCGTTGGCCGGTCCGGCCGTGCTGCTGTCGGGCGGCGAAACCAAGGTCAGCTTCGGCGCCGTCAAGCCGGGCCGGGGCGGGCGCAACGTCGAGTTCCTGCTGGCGCTGGGACTGGCGCTGCGCGGCGAGCGCAGCATCAACGCCATCGCCTGCGACACCGACGGCGTCGACGGCAGCGAAGACAACGCCGGCGCGCTATGGCTGGCCGACAGCGCCGAACGGGCGCGCGCCGGCGGCGTCGACCTGCGCGGCTACCTGGACCGGCACGACGCCTACAGCGCTTTCGCGGCGCTGGGCGACCTGGTGGTGTGCGGCCCGACCCACACCAACGTTAACGACTTCCGCGCGATCCTGATCGCGTAAACGTGAGGAGATGAGCATGAACCAGACAGAGGGCTTGCGCCACATCGTATTGTGCGCGTTCCGCGACGACGCTACCGAGCAACAGGTCGCCTTGCTGAGGCGTGAATTCGCGCTGCTGAAGGAGTACATCCCGCAGGTGCGCCATTTCGAATGCGGCGTCAACGTCAGCCCGGAAGGCCTGGCCGACGGCTTCACCGACTGCTTCACGCTGACCTTCGCCGACGCGGCGGGGCGCGACGCTTACCTGATCGACCCGGCGCACCTGCGTTTTGTCGAGCTGCTCAAGCCGTCGCTGGCGAAGGTGCTGGTGGTCGACTACGCGCCGACGGATCCGGGGTCGGACCTCCAGGTCTGACCCCGGCTTGACGTGCGCGGCACGTCCAGTCTCCAGTCGACAATGTTGCTGGCCTTCTGGCGCAGGCTGGCGCGGCGAACGGCATTTCCGGCGTGGGTAAAATTTTTCACCCCGGAATCTGTACAAGCGGAATTTCGCCGTATATAATGCGGCCTCTTTTCCCTGATAGCTCAGTTGGTAGAGCGACGGACTGTTAATCCGCAGGTCCCTGGTTCGAGTCCAGGTCGGGGAGCCAGAACACGTAGTATGAAAAAGCACTCGCGAGCAATCCGGGTGTTTTTTTTCGCCTATAGCTGCCGCGAGCCGCTGGCATCGCCATTCCACGCTTGTGCGGTGTGGACGGGCGCTTGCGAGGATCGCTGTCGTTTTGCTATATTATTCACCCGCAAGAATTCTGCGTGCAGGTCTTTGAAAGAAAGCTCCGATGTCCGTCCAACGCCAGTTTCTCCACTTCGCCGCCGTCGGCGCGTCCGGTACCGCGGTGCAATATTCCGTGCTGTGGGTCGGCGTCGAGTTGACCGGGGTGAGCGCCGCCGCCGCCTCCGCGGTGGGCTATGTGTTGGGTTCGGTGGTGAACTACATCCTCAACTATTTCTTCACGTTCGAGAGCGGTAAAACGCACGGCGAGGCCGCCAGCAAATACTTCACCCTGCTGGGCCTGGGCTGGTGCATGAACACCGGTTTGATGTGGGCGCTGGTGCAGAACATGGGCTGGAACTACTGGCTGGCGCAGATTCTGGCGACGGCGATCGGGCTGGCGTGGAATTTCGCCGGTAGTCGGTGGTGGGCGTTCAAGCCGGCGGAGTAGGGCGGCAGTCGGCTATCGGATTGCTCAGGACGCCAGCGGCCGGGGTTTGGTATAGATCGGTGCCTGCCGCGCTTCGCCGATTGGCGTCGCGTGCTAAGCTCATGCTCACCATCCGGCCTTGGAAGGACGCGCTATGCATTCCGAACACTTTGGCGAATACGACATCGAGTACGCCGGCGTGCCGCTGCCGCTCGGCGAGGGCTGGGGCGCCCACTTGACCATCTACGGGCCGTCGCCGAACCCGATGCATCGCAATAGCATTTTCCCGCACCAGCGCGTCGCCGTCGGCGTGGTGTTCCACAGCGAGGAGGAAGCGGCGGCCGAGGCGCGCAAGGTGGCGCTGGCCATGCTGGCGTCCGGCGCGCACGACAGCCGGCCCGGTACGTAAGCGCGCAGCCTGCTATTGAGCGAACTCAGCAGCAGTATTGCGCAAGATCATGTCAAGTTTATGCACGTATTGCTTGCGGGTGCGGCGTTAATTGACTAAGGTTAACTTCCCCAGCCGCATATAAAACACCGTTACAGCGGCGTGTCCTGCAGCAACAGGAGAGAAAATATGGAGCAAGACGAAAAAGTGCGCCCGACCGAACGCGCGGTGGCGGAGCACCGCGACCCGCAAGTGAAGATGCCGCCGCTGATGTTGAAGGAGCTCGACCCCTTGGCGGTGGTGGTCGGGGCGCGTTGCGACGACGTGTATGTCGCCGAGGACGTGTTGACCCAGGGCGACATGCGCGAGACTTGTCCGGTCTGTACCGGGCGGCATTTGAAGTTGGTGCTGCGCCAGCACGACGTGCGCGTCGCCCATTTGTTTTGCGCGCAGTGCACGCGCTGCTACGACGCCTGCTTTGCCGACGGCTCGTCGGCCCTCAACTACTGATCATTACTGATCACTACGGATATTCCAGCGCTGCCGCGTCGGCCCGGCCATATGCCGGGCCGACGCGGCAGCCGCGCCGATCAGACGAAGGCGCCGATTTTCGCTTCCACAGCCCGGCGCACCGAGCCGGTGGTGACGAACGATTGCGCCACCACGATGTCGTTGTGGAACCAGCGGTCGCCGTCCAGGCAAGCCGGGATCTGGCTGCGCACCGATTCGTACGCCGCCTGCGTGCCCTTGCCCAGCACGAAGCCCGGCAGCAGGTCTTCCGTCATCGTCAGCGCCTGCGCCGCCAGCAGCATTTCCACTCCGACAATATATTGCGTGTTTGCCACCACGGTGGCGGCCTTGCGCGCGCACCAGGTCGAGTTCGACACGTGGTCTTCGCTGTTGCCCTTGGCCGGGATGCTGTCGACGCTGCCCGGCATGCACAGCGTGCGGTTTTCCATCACCAGCGAACTCAGCGAGCACTGTACCACCGGGTAGCCGGTGTTGACGCCGGCCGTGCCGCTCATCAGGTTGCGCGGCAGGCCCCACGACAGCGTCGGGTCGATCAGGCGCGCGACGCGGCGCTCGCAGATGCTGCCCAGGTCGGCGATCGAGATCGCCAGCAAGTCCATCGCCTGCGCCAGGTATTGGCCGTGGAAGTTGCCGCCGGAAATGATTTCAAAGCCGCCGCCGTCCTTGCCGAAGATCAGCGGATTGTCGGTGGCCGAGTTGATTTCCTTGACGACGATGTTGTCGATATAGTCGAGCGCGTCGAACACCGGGCCGTACACCTGCGGCGAGCAGCGCAGCGAGTAGACGTCCTGGATACGCGCGCTGTACGGAATGTCGGTGCGGCGCAGCTCGCCCGGGAATTGCACGGCGCGCGCCTCGTGGGTGGTGCGGGTCGAGCCGTCGAGCAGGTTGCGCATCACGGCGGCGGTCTTGATCTGGCCGGCGTGCGGGCGGGCCTGGTGGATGCGCGGATCGAAGGCGGCCATTTCGGCGCGCATCGCCTCCAGCGTCAGGCCGAGCGACAGGCAGGCGTCCGACAACAGGTTGCGCCCGTCGTGCGCGGCCAGCACCGCCACCGCCAGCGACACGGTGCAGCCGTTGATCAGCGCCGAGGCGTCCTTGGCCTTCAAGTCGAACTTGACCGGGCCGATGCCCGCTTCGGTGATGGCCTGCGCGGCCGGCATGCGCTTGCCCTGGTACATCACTTCGGCTTCGTCGAAACCGGCGATGGCGGCGGCCAGATAGGCCAGCGGCGCCAAGTCGCCGGAGGCGCCGACCGAGCCTTTTTGCGGCATGATCGGGTGGATGCCGGCGTTGACGAAGGCCAGCAGGCGGTCGACCACCTCGACCCGCGGCGCCGAGTAGTTCGAGGCGAAGGCGTTGGCGCGCAGCAGCATGGTGGCGCGGCTGACGTCCTCGGCGAAGGGCTCGCCCATGCCGGCCGCGTGGGCGCGGATCAACTGGGTCTGGAACAGCACGATGTCTTCGACCTTGACGCGGGTGTCCTTCAGCAGGCCGACGCCGGTGTTGAAGCTGTACATCATCGGCGCTTCGTCGTGCATCCAGGTCGCCTCGATATAGTCGCGGCTTTCCTTCAGGGCGTCGCGCGACGATTGCGCCAGGCCGACCTTGATGGCCGGGTCGCGGGCGATGGCGATCACTTGGGCCGCGGTCAGGGTGAAGCCGTCGATCAGGGTGGTGGTGCTCATGTCGTCTCTCATGGTATCTCTCTCAAGGGCAATGTTGCTGGTCGTGGCGCCGTGGGCGGCGCCGTTGTGTTGTTATTTGCGGGGTGAAAACTGTTCGACGAAGCGGCTGAACACGGCGGCGGCCGTGGCGGCGTCGTCGGCCGTCATGGTTTCGTCCGGGTGGTGGCTGATGCCGCCGTTGCCGCAGCGCACGAACAGCATCGCCACGTCGGTCAGCGCGGCGATCGCCATGGCGTCGTGGCCGGCGCCGGACGGCAGGTGCCGCAGCGGCAGGCCGGCGCTGGCGATGGCGCCGGCCAGTTGCTCCTGCAGCCAACCGGCGCAGGGCACGCTGACCGCCTCGTGGGTGCGGTTGACGTCGAGCGTGACGCCGCGGCGCGCGGCGATCAGCGGCATTTCGCGCACCACGTCGGCGACGGCGGCCAGGCGCACGGCGTCGCTCTCGGCGCGGATGTCGATGGTGAAGACGGCCTTGCCCGGCACCGTGTTGGCGGCGCCGTTGGGCACGTCGAACTGGCCGACGGTGCCGACCAGGCCGGGCACGCCGGAGCAGCGTTTTTCGATATACAGGCCGATTTCGGCGGCGGCCATGGCGGCGTCGCGGCGCAGGTTCATCGGCACCGTGCCGGCGTGGCCGGCCAGGCCGTTGGCGGCGACCAGGAAGCGCGAGGCGCCGGAGATGGCGGTGACGACGCCGACCGCCAGGTCTTCATCCAACAGCACCGGCCCTTGTTCTATATGCACCTCCATGAAGCCGAGCACGTGTTCCGGCTTGAAGGCGGCGCGGCCCAGCTCGCCGGCGTCGAAGCCGGCCGCGGCCATCACCTCGCGCATGCTCTGGCCCTGGTCGTCGCGCTTTTCCAGCACGGCGGTGTCGAAGGTGCCGGCGATGGCGCGGCTGCCCAGCAGGGTGGCTTTGAAGCGCACGCCTTCCTCCTCGGCGAAACCGACGACTTCGATGGCGAAGGGGAAGCGCCGTTGCTGCTGGTGCCACTGGCCGACGCAGGCGATCGGCAGCAGGATGCCCAGGTTGCCGTCGTACTTGCCGGCGTTGCGCACGGTATCGAAATGCGAACCGGTCAGCAGCGCCGGCGCGTCCGGCGCGCTGCCTTCGTAGCGGCCGATGACGTTGCCGGCGGCGTCCTGGCGCACCGTCATGCCGGCCTGCGTCATCCACTGCGCCAGCTGGGCCGCCGCGCTGCGGTGCGCGGTGGTCAGGTAGGTGCGCGTGAGCAGGCCGGGCGATTCGCTGTGGCACGCCAGTTGCTCGGCCCAGCGCATGATTGTGGCGCCGCAAGACGCGTTTCTTTCTTTGCTATCAGACATCGTCGCTCCTCCATTCTTGTTTGATTAAATTATATTCCGGTATTCGAAGATTGTATACAATATTTGGGGGCAATGTTGGGGTGTGTGTTTTTTGTGGCGTGGCAGGGCGCGGTGGGGGATAATCCAAGCCGTGGCAGGGCTAGTCGGCAAACCCGCGGCGTAAGGCCCCCCCCGGTGCCAGCCAAGGCCGTTGCGGCGCGAAAATTTCATTGTGGAAATCTATGTGTCCTGCCACTATCATCGGATCGCAATACCGCATATGTCGGCCAGCAGTATCTACCGGACCCGGATGTGAGCGACATTACATCACCCGACTTGCGAACAGAAAACTGTAGACTGCGTATGGGATGTGATGTTGATAATAATTAGGAGATTGAAATGGAATTCTTGGAGAAATTTTTTAAACTGAAGGATAACGGGACCGACGTTCGCACCGAGCTGCTCGCCGGTCTCACCACCTTCTTGACGATGGCTTACATCATCTTTGTTAACCCGTCCATCCTCGGCGATGCGGGTATGCCGAAAGACTCGGTGTTCGTCGCGACCTGCCTGGCGGCGGCGATCGGCACGCTGATCATGGGTCTGTACGCAAACTATCCGATCGCGCTGGCCCCCGGCATGGGCCTGAACGCTTACTTCGCCTACGCGGTCGTCATCGGCATGGGCATTCCGTGGCAGGTTGCGCTGGGTTCCGTGTTCATTTCCGGTTGCCTGTTCATCATCGTCAGCGTCTTCAAGATTCGCGAAATGATCATCGACGCCATCCCGCAATCGTTGCGCACGGCGATCACCGTGGGTATCGGCTTGTATCTGGCGATTATCTCCCTGAAAAGCGCCGGCATCGTCGTCGGCAACCCGTCGACGCTGATCACGCTGGGCAACCTGCACGCCCCGGCGCCGGTATTGGCCATCATCGGCTTCTTCATCATCGTCGCGCTGGACCGCCTGAAAGTGCGCGGCGCGATCCTGATCGGCATCCTGACCGTCACCGTCGCGAGCTTCCTGTTTGGCGGAAACAAATTCATGGGCGTGGTCTCGGCGCCGCCGTCGATCAGCCCAACGCTGTTCCAGCTCGACATCATGGGCGCGCTGTCGATGGGTATTCTGAACGTCGTGCTGGTGTTCTTCCTGGTCGAACTGTTCGACGCCACCGGCACCCTGATGGGCGTGGCCAACCGCGCCGGCTTGCTCAAAGACGGCAAAATGGAGCGCCTCAACAAGTCCTTGCTGGCGGACAGCACCGCGATCGTCGCCGGCTCCTTCCTCGGCACTTCCAGCACCACCGCCTACATCGAAAGCGCGGCCGGCGTGCAAGTGGGCGGGCGCACCGGCTTGACGGCCGTTGCCGTGGCCGTGCTGTTCCTGGCCTGCCTGTTCTTCTCGCCGCTGGCCGGCACCGTGCCGTCCTACGCCACCGCGCCCGCGCTGTTCTACGTGGCCTGCCTGATGTTGCGCGAACTGGTGGAAATCGACTGGGAAGACTCGACCGAAAGCGTGCCGGCGGCCGTTACCGCGCTGATCATGCCGTTCACCTACTCGATCGCCAACGGCGTCGCGTTCGGCTTCATCACCTACGTCGTGCTGAAAGTACTGACTGGCCGCGTCAAGCAAGTGTCGGCGCTGGCCGCCATCATCTCCGGCGTCTTCATGTTCAAGTTCATCTACCTCGCCGGTCACTAAGACCGCGTCAAAGCGGGGCCGTCTCCGTCGGAGCCGGCCCCGCCCATCAAAGCCGGCGTCGCGCCGGCGCAAAAAACAACAACGGCGCAACTACGCGGCTAGCCCCCCGGGGGTCTGGCCGCGTAGTTGCGCCGTTTGTTTAAAACGTGCCCCCTTGTACCCCCGCATTGATACCCAGAATCATAATTCGCATATGGCGCTGCCTGGCGCGGATGGTAATCTGAAAGTGTCAGGAGCTGTAGTGCAAAGGCGCGCCGGGCCGCGCGATATGCAGCAGTCTCTATAAAAAATACACGATGGAGATTTCATGTCAGAACCAATCCGCTTTTTCTACCAAGGCAGCACCCACAGCGTCGAGAACGCCTCGCCCACGCGCACCGTGCTGCAGCATCTGCGCGAGGACTTGCATTGCACCGGCACCAAGGAAGGCTGCGCCGAGGGCGATTGCGGCGCCTGCACGGTCGTCATCGGCGAATTGCAGGACGGCGAAGTGCGCATGAAGTCCGTCAACGCCTGTATCCAGATGCTGCCCACGCTGGACGGCAAGGCGCTGTTCACGGTGGAAGACTTGAAGAACCAGCAAACCCTGCACCCGGTGCAGCAGGCCATCGTCGAGTGCCACGGCTCCCAGTGCGGCTTTTGCACGCCGGGTTTCGTGATGTCGCTGTGGGACCTGTACCTGAAGCACGAAGACGACGACAACATTCCCGAACGTAAGCAAATCGACGAGGCCCTGTCCGGCAATCTGTGCCGCTGCACCGGCTACCGTCCCCTCATCCAGGCGGCGCAACGCATGTGCGAATTACCCAAACAACGCTTCGACCGCGACGCCATGACGTCGGCGCTGCGCGCGATCGAACGCAAGGAATCGTTTTCCTACACCCACGACGGCCAGAGCTTCCACGCGCCGCGCACGCTGGCCGAATTGCTGGCGCTGCGCGCCGCCCGGCCGCAGGCGGTCATCCTGGCCGGCTCGACCGACGTCGGCCTGTGGGTCACCAAGCAAATGCGCGAGCTGGTCGACGTGATCTACCTGGGCCAGGTGGCCGAGCTGAAACGCATGGGCAACATCGACGGCATGCTGGAAGTGGGCGCCGGCGTCAGCCTGAACGACGCCTACGGCGCGATTGCCGCCTTGTACCCGGAGCAATTGACCGACATGTGGAAACGCTTCGCCTCGCTGCCGATCCGCAACGCCGGCACCTTGGGCGGCAACGTCGCCAACGGCTCGCCGATCGGCGATTCGATGCCGTGGTTGATCGCGCTCGGCGCCGAGGTGGTGCTGAACGGCGTGCGCGGGCGCCGCGTGCTGCCGCTGGAAAAACTCTACCTGGCGTACCAGAAAAAAGACATGCAGCCGGACGAGATCGTCGAGGCGGTGCGCGTGCCCCTGCCGGCCGAGCAATTGATTTTCCGCACCTACAAGCTGGCCAAGCGCTTCGACCAGGACATCTCCGCCGTCTGCGCCGCGTTCTCGGCCACGCTGGACGGCAACACGGTGCGCGACGTGCGCATCGCCTTCGGCGGCATGGCCGCCACGCCGAAGCGCGCCGACCACGCCGAGGCGGCGCTGGAGGGCAAGGTCTGGGACGAGGCCGCCGTCGAGGCCGCCATGGAGTTGATGACGCGCGACTACGCGCCGCTGTCCGACATGCGCGCCTCGGGAGAATACCGTATGACGACGGCGCAAAACCTGCTGCGCCGCTTCTGGCTGGAAACCCGGCCGGACGCGCCGTTGCCGGCGTCCGCCACCAACGCCTTTGCCCACGCTTGAGCACGCCAGGAGACATGATATGAACAAACAAACCGAAGCTTTCCTGCTGACGCCGACGGCGCCGATCAACTGGACCGAAGTGGGCAAGTCGCACCCGCACGAGTCGGCCGTGCTGCACGTGCTGGGCGAGGCCACCTACACCGACGACGTGCCCGAATTGCAAGGCACGCTGCACGCGGCGCTGGGCCTGTCGCAAAAGGCGCACGCGCGCATCGTCTCGATGCATTTCGACGCCGTGCTGGCCGCTTCCGGCGTGGTCGCGGTCTACACCGCCGCCGACATCCCCGGCGCCAACGAGTGCGGCCCGATCATCCACGACGACCCGATCCTGGCCGACGGCCTGGTCGAGTACGTCGGCCAGCCGATGTTCATCGTCGTCGCCGCCTCGCACGACCAGGCCCGCCGCGCGGCGCGCAAGGTCGAGGTGGTGTACGAGGAATTGCCGGCCATACTGACGCCGTTGGAGGCGAAGGCGGCGCAGTCCTTCGTGCTGCCGCCGATGTCGCTGAAACGCGGCGACGCCCGCCGCGCCCTCGACGCCGCGCCGCACAAGCTCGCCGGCCAGCTGAACGTCGGCGGCCAGGAGCAGTTTTACCTGGAAGGGCAGATCTCCTACGCCATTCCGAAAGAGGACCAGGGCATGCACGTGCTGTGCTCGACCCAGCACCCGAGCGAGATGCAGCACATCGTCGCGCACACGCTGGGCGTGCATTCGCACAAGGTGCAGGTCGAATGCCGGCGCATGGGCGGCGGCTTCGGCGGCAAGGAGTCGCAGTCCGGCCTGTGGGCCGCTTGCGCGTCCATCGCCGCGGCGGCGCTGAAGCGCCCGGTCAAGCTGCGCGCCGACCGCGACGACGACATGATGGTCACCGGCAAGCGCCACGAATTCCACTACGACTACGAGGTCGGCTACGACGACAACGGCCTGATCCTGGGCGCGAAAGTGGAAATGGTGTCGCGCGCCGGCTTCTCGGCCGACCTGTCCGGCCCGGTGGCGACGCGCGCCGTCTGCCACTTCGACAACACCTACTACCTGTCCGACGTCGATATCAAGGCCATGTGCGGCAAGACCAACACCCAGTCGAACACCGCCTTCCGCGGCTTCGGCGGGCCGCAGGGCGCCATCGCCATCGAATACATCGTCGATGAAATCGCCCGCACGCTGGGCCGCGACGCGCTCGACATCCGCAAGGTGAATTTCTACGGCCGCAACGACGCCGAGGGCCGCAACGTCACGCAATACGGCCAGAAAGTGGTCGACAACGTCATCCACGAACTGGTCGCCGAGCTGGAGGAGAGCGGCCAATACCGCGCCCGCCGCGAGGCCGTCGAGGCCTTCAACGCCACCAGCCCGGTGCTGAAGAAGGGCCTGGCGCTGACGCCGCACAAATTCGGCATCGCCTTCAACGTCACCCATTTGAACCAGGCCGGCGCGCTGGTCCACGTCTACGTCGACGGCTCGGTGCTGGTCAACCACGGCGGCACCGAAATGGGGCAGGGCATCAACACCAAGGTGATGCAGGTGGTCGCGCACGAACTGGGCGTGGCGCTGCATTCGGTGCGCGTCACCGCCACCGACACCAGCAAGGTCGCCAACACCTCGGCCACGGCGGCGTCCACCGGCGCCGACTTGAACGGCAAGGCGGCGCAGGACGCGGCGCGGCAAATCCGCGAGCGCCTGGCGGCGTTCGCCGCCACCAC
This sequence comes from Janthinobacterium sp. CG_23.3, assembly GCF_046115965.1. Lineage (NCBI taxonomy): Bacteria > Pseudomonadati > Pseudomonadota > Betaproteobacteria > Burkholderiales > Oxalobacteraceae > Janthinobacterium > Janthinobacterium sp. CG_23.3. The sequence goes on from NZ_JBJXIB010000003.1 coordinate 61,437, forward strand.
CTACGGCGGCGCGGCCGGCGACGTGGTCTTCACAGACCAGCGCGTCGAGGTCAACGGCGTCACCGTGACCTTCGCCGACCTGGTCGGGAAAGCCTACCTGGCGCGGGTGCAACTGTGGTCCGACGGCTTCTACGCCACGCCGAACCTGCACTGGGACCGCGACACCATGACCGGCAACCCGTTCTCCTACTTCGCCTACGGCGCGGCGGTGTCCGAGGTCATCGTCGACACGCTGACGGGCGAATGGCGCCTGCTGCGCGCCGACGCGCTGTACGACGCCGGCAACTCGCTCAACCCGGCCATCGACGTCGGCCAGGTAGAGGGCGCGTTCATCCAGGGCATGGGCTGGCTGACCACCGAGGAACTGTGGTGGAACAAGGCCGGCAAGCTGATGACGCACGCGCCGTCGACCTACAAGATCCCGGCCATTTCGGACTGCCCGGAGGACTTCCGCGTCAAGCTGTTCAAGAACCGCAACGTCGCCGACAGCATCCACCGCTCGAAGGCGGTGGGCGAGCCGCCGCTGCTGCTGCCGTTCTCGGTGTTCTTCGCCATCCGCGACGCGGTCGCCAGCGTCGCCGGCGGCAAGGTCAACCCGCCGCTGCAGGCGCCCGCCACCAGCGAGGCGATCCTCAAGGCCGTGCGCGCGCTGACGCATCCACGTTAAGCCCCCCCGGGCCAGCGGCTTCGCGCTTTTCTTTATTCGGTACAATGCCCTTTTGGGCGGCGAATCGGAGAAGTGAATGGGCATGGACTACGACAAGCTGCTGGCAAGCTTGCTGGAACACGAGGAAAGATTGCAGTTCGACAGCTTCAGCAACGACAGCGCGCTGGACATTGGCACGCGCCTGGTTGCGGCGGTACGGGGCAGGGGACAAGCCGTTGCGGTTGACATTAGCCGCAACGGCCAGCAGTTGTTCCAGCACGCGATGGACGGGACGACGCCGGACAACGCGGACTGGATACGCCGCAAGAACAACGTGGTCCAGCGCTTCGCCCACAGCTCCTTCTATATGGGCAACTACTATCTGAGCCGGGGCCTGAGCTTCAGCGCCCACACCGGCCTCGACCCCTTGCACTACGCCGCCCACGGCGGCGCCTTCCCCTTGCTACTCAGGGGAACCGGCATGGTCGGCACCATCAGCATTTCCGGCCTGCCGCAGGCCGAGGACCACGAGATCGTCACGACGGTGCTGGCGGGCTTTCTTTTCCGCTGACCCGGCGCCGCAAATGCCGTTAAATTGGCGGGCCGATACGTCCAAAAAACCACGGGCAATGAGCCGGGGTCCGACCTCCAGGTCCGCCCCCAGGATTGCGCCCGTGGTTTGCGCGCGCATGCGCCGTTGAGCCGGCACCTCTCCCCGCCGCCGCCGCGGCGCGCATTCCATACTTTTAATACGCAAATGCTGTATACAAAATCGGTTGACAATCCATTGCTGAATGGGCATCATCGTTCGTGTTGGAACCAAGTTTTTCCGGTTCGGCAATACTAACGACGTCGACGCCAGAAGCGACGCAGCAGTGCTCACACTCACTTGGAGAGAGACTATATGCGTCCCATGCTAGCCATCGCCGTGCCTGCAACGCCTGCTTCGCGCCCCGCGCCGGACCACGTCCGCGAGGCGCCGCCTCCGCACTATCCATCATCCCTTCTTACCGCTCTGCAGCGTGACACCGTGCGGCCATCCACCGCGCGCGCCCATGCACAACGTCGACAAGCAATCCTTGCCGCGCAGTCTTAACACCATCCCGATTTGCGCGCGGCCTGGGCAAGCCGAGCGAGTAGTTCAGTAGTAAGCGCCGCCTAAATACAATAAAAGATGGAGACAATTAACATGAATAACTTGCTGTTCCAGGTCGAGGATCGTCCTCCACTGCTGACCTCCCTCCTGTTGGCCGCCCAGCACATGCTGGCCGCCCTCGGTGGCATCATCGCCGTGCCGCTGGTCGTGGGCGCCGCCCTCAAACTGCCGGCCGATCAAATCATCGCCCTGATCAACGCCGCGCTGCTCGGCTCGGGCGTGGTCACCTTCCTGCAGTGCAAAGGCGTCGGCCCGGTCGGCATCCGCCTGCCGTGCGTGATGGGTACCAGCTTCGCCTTCGTCGGCGCGGCCATCAGCGTCGGCATCGAACACGGCGTGCCGGGTATTATGGGATCGTCGCTGGCCGGCTCGCTGGTCATGATCATCGGTAGCCGCTTCATGCCGGTGATCCGCAAACTGTTCCCGCACGCCGTCACCGGCGTCGTCGTGACGATGATCGGCCTGTCGTTGACGCCGGTGGCGATCGACTGGGCGGCCGGCGGCGTGCCGCGCGGCAGCGTCGGCTACGGCTCCCCCGCCAGCCTGGGCGTTGCGCTGTTCGTCCTCGTGACGGTGATCGCGCTGGTGCAATTCGGCAAGGGCATCATTTCCGCCGCCGCCGTGGTGATCGGCATGTCGATCGGCTACGCCGTCTGCCTGGCCATGGGCCTGGTCAATTTCGCGCCGGTGCACAGTGCGCAGATCTTCGCCGTGCCGCAGCCGCTGGCCTACGGCATGAGCTTCCCGATTGGCGGCATCGTCGCCATGGGCATCGCCTTCCTGGTGACGATGGTCGAAACCACCGGCGCCTTCATGGCGCTGGGCGCGGCCACCAACACCAAAATCCGCGGCAGCAGCCTGGCCCGCGGTATCCTGTGCGACGGCGTCGGTTCGGCCTTCACCGCCGTGATGTCGAGCCCTCCGGTGTCGACCTTCGCGCAAAACGTCGGCATCATTTCGCTGACCGGCGTGGCCAGCCGCCATGTCGTCGCCCTGACCGGCGTCATGTTGTTCATGGCCGGCCTGTTTCCGGTGCTGGGCGCGGTCGTCGTGACGATTCCGAAGCCTGTCATCGGCGGCGCCGGCTTGATGATGTTCGCGATGATCATCTCGGCCGGCATCCAGTTGCTCAGCAACGTAGAGCACAACAAGCGCAACGGCATCATCATCGCCGTCTCGATCGGTTGCGGCCTGGCCGTGTCGGTGCGCCCTGAACTGCTGGGCCAACTGCCGGCCTTCGTCAAGGAGATCTTCGGTTCCGGCATTACCGTCGGCGCCCTGGTCGCCATTGCCTTGAACCTGGTGCTGCCGGAGCGTCCGGTCGAAGCCGTCGAAGAGGACGAGGACGCGCCGCCGCAAGCGTTTGTGACCAAGGAGCTGGAGACGGTGTAAACTAGCGGCAACCGCGGCGCGGATCTTTCCCGCCGCGGTTTTTTTCACATTGTTTCCGCAGTGCGCGTGCATTGTTTCCGCAGTGTTTTTTCATTCTTTACCATCTACACAAAAATGACTAAAACTCTCTTGATCAAAAACGCGCGCGTGCTTGTCACCATGGACGACGAGCGCCGCGAAATCGTCGACGGCGCCGTCTTCATCCAAGGCAACGTGATCGCGCAGGTGGGCGCCTCCGCCGACCTGCCGCGAGAGGCCGACGAGGTCATCGACGCGCGCAACCACGTCGTCATGCCGGGCCTGATCAACACCCACCACCATATGTACCAGAGCCTGACGCGGGTGATTCCAACGGCGCAAAACGGTGAATTGTTCAATTGGCTGAGCAACCTGTATCCGATCTGGGCCAACCTCAGCGCCGACATGGTGCGCGTTTCCAGCCTGACCGCGATGTCGGAGCTGATCCTGTCGGGCTGCACCACCAGCAGCGACCACCTGTACATTTACCCGAACGACTGCACGCTGGACGACAGTATCGCGGCGGCGCGGCAGATCGGCATGCGCTTCCACGCGGCGCGCGGCTCGATGAGCGTGGGCCAGTCGAAGGGCGGCCTGCCGCCGGACTGCGTGGTCGAGGAGGAGGGCGCGATCTTACGCGACACCCAGCGCCTGATCGAGACCTACCACGACGCCGGCCGCTACGCCATGCAACGCATCGTGGTGGCGCCGTGCTCGCCGTTTTCGGTCTCGCGCGACTTGATGAAGGAGTCGGCGGCGATGGCGCGCAGCTTTGGCGTGTCGCTGCACACGCACTTGGCGGAGAACGCCAACGACATCGCCTACAGCCGCGAAAAATTCAAGATGACGCCGGCCGAATACGCCGAGGACTGCGGCTGGGTCGGCCACGACGTCTGGCACGCCCACTGCGTCCAGCTCGACGACGACGGCATCTACATGTTCGGCCGCACCGGCACCGGCATCGCCCACTGCCCGTGCTCGAACATGCGGCTGGCCTCCGGCATCGCGCCGATCCGCAAGATGCTCGACCTGGGCGTGTCGGTCGGCTTGGGGGTGGACGGCTGCGCCTCGAACGACTCCGGCCATATGCTCGGCGAAGTGCGCCAGGCGATGCTGCTGCAGCGGGTCGGCTTCGGGCCGGACGCGATGACGGCGCGCCAGGCGCTGGAAGTGGCCACGCTGGGCGGCGCCAAGGTGCTCAACCGCGACGACATCGGCGCGCTCAAGCCGGGCATGGCGGCCGACATCGTCATGTTCAAACTGGACCAGATCGGCTTCGCCGGCGCGCTGCACGACCCGGTGGCGGCGCTGGTGTTCTGCACGCCGTCGAACGTCTCGTACAGCATCATCAACGGCAAAGTGGTGGTGCGCGACGGCGTGCTGGGCACCGTCGACCTGCCGCTCGTCATCGAGCGCCACAACGAACTGGCGCGCGAACTGGCGCTGGCCGCCGGCGTCAAACCCAGCTAACACGGCGCGGCGTTCGCTCAAGACTGCCGCCGCAATAAAAAACCGGATGCGTAAGTCCGGGTCGACCTCCAACGGTCCGGCCCCGGCTTCACGCCGCCGGTTTTTTTTGTTTTCGGCGCGCGCACGCCGAAACCGATATGCAAATAGGCATCGGCCTGTCCAAATAATTGATTGGCCATATTTTCCTGTAAAAGTTAGCATCGTCCACCATTGAGATCTTGTGGGGACGGGTCAAGTTAGCTTGAAAAAGAATCCATCACTTCCCATAATTACTTAATGGTGCGCGGCAATAATTCATACTAATAATAAATAATGAATTTGACTGTTCATTAAGCATGGAGACGAAGATGAGGCAAGCGGTAGCAAAAGTTCTGCCATGGGTATGCGCATCCATATCCGCCTGTGTCGCCAATTCAAGTTGGGCGCGTGGGCCCCTGCGCCATTCCAACTTCAACCTAGTGCTGAACAAAAACGACGCCACCAGCGGATTCAAGGCGGACGCCACCTTCCACAAAGTGGCTGGCCTGGCCGACGGGGCGTGGAGTTCGTTCAAGTCGTATGACTTTCCGAACTGGTACATCCGCCATGCAAACCAGGCGCTGTGCATGGCCCGGCATATCCACCCATAACGGAGACTTTCCATGACAATTTTTACACTCGCCCGGCGGGCGGTGGCCCTTCTTTTGCCCGTCACTTTGTTGTGGGGCGCGTCTGCGGGCGTTCAGGCCGAAATTCAGGGGCCGGCCAATGCCCTGGGCTTTCGCAATGCCAACCTGCTGCACCGCGCCGACCCCTGGGTCTACAAACACACCGACGGCTATTACTATTACATGTCGACGGTGCCGGAATTCGACCGGCTCGAATTGCGCAAGTCGCGCACGCTGAGCGGCGTCGGTAGCGCCGCGCCGCTGGTGATCTGGAACAAGCACGCCAGTGGCATCATGGGCGCCAATATCTGGGCGCCGGAAATCCATTTCATCAACAACAAGTGGTACGTGTATTTCACGGCGGGTGAATCGGGCAACGCCTTTAACGTGCGCTTGTATGCGCTGGAAAACAGTTCCGCCGACCCAAGCGCCGGCGCCTGGACCGAGGCCGGGCGCATTCACACCGCGTGGGACAGTTTTACGCTCGACGCGACCAGCTTCATGCACAACAACCTGCAATACCTGGTGTTTGCGCAAAAAGACCCCAACATCGCCGGCAACTCGAACCTGTATATCGCCCGCATGACCGACCCGCTGCACGTCGACACCGGCACCCAGGTCATGCTGACCAAGCCGGTGCTGAGCTGGGAGCAACAAGGGCCGTGGGTCAACGAAGCCCCGGAGGTCATCAAGCGCAACGGCAAGGTCTTCATTGCCTATTCCGCCAGCTCGTGCGACCCGCGCTACGTGATGGGCATGCTGAGCGCCGCCGATACCAGTAACTTGCTGTCGGCCGCCTCCTGGTCCAAGTCGGCGACGCCGGTGTTCCAGTCCAATCCGACGGCGAACGCCTACGGCCCCGGCCACAACGCCTTCGCGCAGTCGCCGGACGGTAGCGAAGACTACATCATTTACCACGCCTATTCCGACGCCACGGTGAATACCTGTTTCGGCGACCAGCGCAGCATGCGCATGCAGAAAATCGGCTGGAACACCGACGGTTCGCCCAACCTCGGCAAGCCGGTCTCGGCCGGCACCGTCCTGCCGCCGCCCTCGGGCGACAACCGCTTCGAAGCCGAGTATGCGGCACTCGGCGGCCAGGCCACTGTGATGTCGTACGCGAATGCGTCGCGGGGCAAGGATGTCGGCAACCTCAACGACGCCAACAGCTATGTGCGCTTCGACAACGTGAACGTGCCGGTGGCCGGCGCCTATGCCGTGTCGATGCGTTACGCCACCGGCGCCGGCGCGGCGGCCTCGCACAAGCTCAGCGTCAACGGCGGCGCCGCCACCGTCGTCAACTATCCGGCCAGCGCCGGCTGGGGCAGCTTTGCCACGGCGGTGGCCCATGTCAACCTGAACGCCGGCGCCAACGCGCTCACGCTGAGCTTTAACGCCGGCGTCGCCGAAGTCGATTACGTCCAGGTCGATCCGATCCGCTATGAAGCCGAGGCGGCAAGCATCGTCAACGGCGGCGCGGTGAACGAGGCGTCGGCGTCGAACGGGGCGAAGGTTGGCAACCTCAACCTCGCCGGCAGCTATGTACAGTTCAACGTCAACGTTCCCACGGCCGGCACCTACACGCTGGCGGCGCGCTACGACAACGGCTCGGCGGCCAACAGCACCCATGCGGTCACGCTGAACGGCGGCGCGACGGCCTACACGCTGAATTATCCGTATTACGCCGGCGACACCTGGGCCAGCTACCGCACCACCTCGGTCGACGTGCCGCTCAACGCCGGCAACAACGCGGTGCGCGTGGCCAAGGGAATCGGCTTTGCCGAACTGGACCGGATCGAAGTGCGGGCAACGCTTCGCCACAACACCAAGTACCGCCTGACCAACCGCAGCAGCGGCAAGGTGCTCGACAACGCCGACTTCGGTACGGCCGACGGCAACAACGTCCAGCAGTGGGAGGACCTGGGCAATACCGCACAGCGCTGGTTTGCCTACGACGTAGGCAATGGCTACTGGGAACTGGTCAACCAGGCCGGCGCCAAGGCGCTTCAGGTGGCCGGCAACGCGACGGCCGACGGCGCCAACGTCGACATTGCCACCTACACCGGAGCGGCGAACCAGCAATGGAAACCCGTGTATGTCGGCGATGGCAGCTACAAGTTGATCGCCCGCCACAGCGGCAAGGCGCTGGACCTGGAGTCGGCGCTGCCGGCCAACGGCACGAATGTGCGGCAGTGGCCGGATAACGGCTTGGATGCGCAAAAATGGGTGTTGGAACAGGCGCCTTAAGCGCTAAAAGTCATATCGGACAGTTTGTTAAATAGGGCCGTGCGTCACGCAGGCGGCCCAGCATAAAGGAGACGTAACCATGGCTGTTTCTGTTGTTCGCAAAGGTTTTCTGGCGTTGTCGGCGCTCGCTTGCCTGTTCCCGATAGCGCCGCTGGCACAGGCCGCGTCGAGCACCTTCATCAATCCCGTCGGACCGGCGGGCGCGTCGTCGGCCGACCCCTTCTTGATGCGCCACACCGATGGCGCTTACTATTATGTCTTTACCTCGTGGGACAAATTGGAGATCACCAAGGCGTCGTCGCTGAGCGGTATCGGCGCCGGCAAGCGGGTCACGGCTTGGACGCCGCCGGCCGGCCCTTGCTATGGCATAAACTGTAATACGCAGTGGATCTGGGCGCCCGAGCTGAACTTCATTAACGGCAAGTGGTATCTGTATTTTTCCGCGGGCGACAACAACCATGTGAACCACCGGATCTGGGTGATTTCCAACGCCAGCGCCGATCCCACCACCGGCACCTGGAGCGCGCCGGTCAAGGTGGCCGACGCCAACGACAAATGGGCGATCGACCAGACGGTAATGAACATTAACGGCCAGCTGTACATGGCCTGGTCCGGCATGGGCGGGGCGAACGACGCCGCGCCGCAAGTGATCCGTATTGCCAAGATGGGCAGCCCGACCTCGCTCATCGGCGCCGGTACGGTGGTCAGCACGCCGACCTATGGCTGGGAAACCTCCGGCGCCCCCGTCAACGAGGGGCCGCAATTCCTCCTCCACGGCGGCAAGGTGCTGATGAGTTTTTCCGCCAGCTACTGCAATACCGATGACTACAAGCTGGGCACGCTGAGCGCCAACCTCGGCGCCGACCTGACGCTGGCGTCCAACTGGAGCAAGTCCGCCACGCCGATTCTGGAAAAGGGCGCCGGGGCGTTCGGTCCCGGCCACAACAGTTTTGTGAAGTCGCCGGACGGCACCGAGGACTGGGTCGTCTACCACGCCAACCCGGCGACGGGGCAGGGATGCGGCTTGTCGCGCACCACGCGGATTCAAAAGATCACCTGGAATGGCGACACGCCGGTAATCGGCGCGCCGAGCGTGCCCGGTACGCCGGTCGCGCGTCCCGCCGGGGAAGGCAACGCGACGATTCTTTATCGCCTGCGTAACGAGGCCAGCGGCAAGGTCATGAGTATCGACCGTTTGGCCAACCCGGCGAACGGCGCGGCGATCTGGCAGTGGGCCAATTTGAACAATTCGGATCAACTCTGGACGCTCGACCCGGCCGGAAGTGGATTCGTACAGTTCACGTCTAGCTTCAACGGCAATGTCGCCGATGTCTATAACTTCGGCACCGCGCCGGGCGTGCCCGTCAAATCCTATCCAGCCATCGGCGCCAGCAACCAGCAATGGCAGTTGCTACCAACGACGTCGGAGTATTTTTCCGTCAAAAACCGCCATAGCGGGCTGATGCTGGATAACAAGGACGGCAGCACCGCCGATGGTGGCGTGATCCAGCAATGGACCGGCAACGGCCTGGCTCCCCAACGTTGGTTGCTTGAACGCGCGAACTAAAACAGTATGGCGCGGCTTGTCTTTCGGCGAAGACAAGCCGCGTATCAGCCGGGAGGGTTGGGATGTCTATGATTAAATGCGGGTGGGCCGGAGTGGCGGCGATCGCCGCGGTCGTGCTGGGCTATTACACCGTCGGTGAAACCAGTGCGCCCTCAAGCGTCGCTGCGGCGCCAGCCGCCATGGCGCAAACGGTCAACTTCGGGGACGGCGGCCAGGCCGGCTGCGCCGCAGTTATACATGCGAGCCCGTTTGCGCGCGACAAAGCCAACTGCATCGCCGACGCCGCGCCGGCGCTGGTGGCGGAAAACGGCGACGCCAGGGAGTTGCACGCCAAAGTGAACCAGCTGCCGTCTTGCCAGGGACCTCAGCAAATAAACAATTTAACGCCGGCGTGCGTCAAGTTGAACGCCGGCGCGGCAAGCCTTGTCAGGCAGCTCGAAGCGCTGGTCGAGCAGGGCGACGCGGAGGCGAGGATGGCATTGTCCGACGTGGTGCGGCGCCAGCTAGGCACAAGGACGGCAAGCGGCGAGTATCTCGATGAGATTGAACGCGCCGAGGCGGTCTTGTTACGCATCGCCGCCAGCGGCGGTGTCGAATCCGAGAAGCGGATTGCCCGTCCCGGAAGCGCCGCGGCTGGACCGCGCTTCGCGAACTAGCGCGCCGGCCGGACCGGCGCCGTCCTTACATCAGCAGCGCCGACACCAAGTCTTTTTTGCCTTCGCTGGCGCGGCCGTCGAACTGCAGCGCCGCCTCGACGTGGCTCAGGTGGTGCAGCATCAGGTGCGCCGCCTTGTCGGCGTCGCCGGCCTTGGCCGCTTCGAGGAAGTCGGTGTGCTCGTCGGACGAGCAGACCGCGTCGCGGTCCGACTGGTACAGCATGGTGATCAGCGAGCTGCGTCCGACCAGTTCGCGTACGATTTCCTTTAGCACCTGGTTGCCGACGACGTCGGCCAGCAGCACGTGGAAGTCGCCCAGCAGCTGCGAACGCACCTTCGTGCTATCGCTGGAGAGCGCATTGCGTTCGGCCTTCAGGTGCCGTTCCAGCATCTTGTAGTCGGCCGGCTTGGCCTTGGCGACGAATTCGCGCGCCAGCGCCGTTTCAATAATGCGCCGCGCGGCGAAGATGTCGCGCGACTCGGTTTCGCTGGGCTGGCTGACGAAGGCGCCCTTGTCGGGGATGATGTTGATCAGCTTGTCTTTCGACAGGATCAGCAACGCCGCGCGGATCTTGGTCCGGCTGACCGAGTACAAGCGGCACAGCGCCTCTTCGCGCAGCTTGGTGCCGGGCGGCAGCTTGCGCGCCGCGATGGCCTCGGCGATGTCGTGGGCGATCTCGTTCGAACTGTCGCCTGTGCTCTGCTTTTCTTCGCTTGCTGCGTTGATGTTGGCCATAGAAATAGGACGATAAACCTTTGATGGATGGGCTGCCTCGGCTGACTGCTGTTTCCCAGCCGGCGCGGAACCCGGAAACGATGTCGTCATGATACATGGGCAACCATATATTTACTATGCCGCCGCCCGGCGCGCCGCTTAGCGTGGCACCGTTACATCGTTGGCCGTGCCGCCCAGCACCTCGTACGGGTTCTTGCCCATCACTTCGCGCGAGGCGTCGGCCACCAGCTTGCGCAACCACTGCACCTCGGGCGCGCTGTGCGAGCGTTCGTGCCACAGCATGAAAAAGCGCATTTTCGGCATCGGCATGGGCATCGGCAGCACCGCGATCGGCCACTGGCGGCCGAAGTGCATGGCGAAGCAGTGGCTGGTGGTGAAGATCAGGTCGGTTTTCGCCAGCACGTAGGGCACCATGCCGAAGTAGGGAATGGTCATCTTGATCTGCCGCTTCATGCCTTGCTCGGCCAGCGCGCTGTCGATGATGCTGCGGTGGCCCATCATGTAGGGAGTCGGCGCCAGGTGCGCCATGTCCAGGTAGTACTTCAGCGACAGGCCCTTCTTGACGACCGGGTGCTCGCTGTTGAGCATGCACACCAGTTCGTCCTCGAACAGGTGCGCCAGGTGCAGGTGCTGCGGCTGCTCGGGCCAGTTGCCGATGACGATGTCGAGTTCGCCGCTTTCCAGCGCCGACGAGTAGTCGAAGCCGGCGTTGAGCGAGTGGATCACCAGGCCGGCGTGCGGCGCGCGCGCGCGCACCGTTTCCATGATCAGCGGGATCAGCAGCACGCTCAGGTAGTCCGGCGCGCCCAGGTGGAACACGCGCTGGGTCAGCGCCGGCGTGAAGTCGGGCGCCGGGTTGGCGATGCTTTCCATCACGCCCAGGCCCTGTTTGGCCAGCAGCAGCAATTCCTCGCCGCGCTCGGTCGGCGTCATGCCGCTTTTGCCGCCGACCAGGATCGGGTCGCCGGTGATGTCGCGCAGGCGGCGCAGCATGTTGCTCACCGCCGGCTGCGACTTGCCCAGCTTGAGCGCGGTGCGCGTGACGCTGCGTTCGGTCAGCAGCGTGTGCAGCACCCGCAGCAGGTTGGTGTCGAGGTGGTCGTTCTGGCGCGGGGCGGTAGAGCGTTGGGGGGAGGGCAGGATAGGCATGGATGCTTTCGGCGGGCCGTATGGGTGAGGCGGGGTGGCGCAGGCTTTGCAACAAAACCAAGGGCGTAAGCCCGGGGTCGGACCGGAAGGTCCGACCCCGGTTTGGCGCCGCCGGTGTGCTGTCAGCCGGCGGCGCGCGGGCGTTTACTTCGAGCCGGCGTCATGCCATTTGGCGATGATGTCGCGTTCCTGGTCCGTGATCTTGGTCAGGTTGCCGAGCGGCATGGCCTTTTGCAGCACCACCTGCTGGTAGATCAGCTGGGCGCTGGCCTTGGTCTGCTCCGCGGTCTCGAACATCAGACCCTTGGCGGCGGTCGGCATCAAGGTCGGCTTGGCGGAGTGGCACTGGATGCAGCGCGCCGTCATGACTTGCTGCACCGCGTCGATGCCGCCGGCCGGCGCGTCGGCCACGACCACGGCGCCGGCCTCGGTCGGGGTCGACGCTTCGGTCGCGGCCGCGCTCGACGCGTTGGCGGCGGCGGTTGGCGCTGCCACGGCGGCGGCCGGGGCGGCGTGCTGCTCGGCCGGCACGACGACGCCGGGCGGCGCGATCCAGGCGATCACGGCCACCAGCAGGGCGATCGCGGCGGTCGGGAACACCAGGTTGTTGACGCCCTTGTGGCGCATGATGAAGAACTGGCGGATCAGTACGCCGGCCACCATGATCGCCACCAGCACCGCCCAGTTGTACTTGTGGCTGTAGGTCATGCTGTAGTGGTTCGACAGCATCGCCAGCAGCACCGGCAGGGTGAAATAGGTGTTGTGCACGCTGCGCTGTTTGGCGCGCTGGCCGTGGATCGGGTCGACCGGCTCGCCGGCTTTCATCGAGGCGACGGTGGTGCGCTGGCCGGGAATGATCCAGAAAAACACGTTGGCGCTCATGATGCTGGCGACCATGGCGCCGACGATCAGGAAGGCGGCGCGGCCGGAGAACAGGTGGCAGGCCGCGTACGCCGCGCCGACCACCAGCAGCACCACCAGCACCGCCAGCAGTTTTTCCTGTTTGCGCAGGACGCGGCAGGCGCTGTCATACACCAGCCAGCCGCCGACCAGGAAGGCCAGCGCCAGGCTCACGGCGGTGGCCGGGCTGAGGTCGGCCACGCTCGGGTCGATCAGGAATACCTTCGGGTTGAACAGGTAGAGCACCGAGAACAGCGCAAAGCCCGACAGCCAGGTGCTGTACGACTCCCAGTAAAACCAGTGCAGGTCGTTGGGCAGGTCACGCGGCGCGCCCAGGTATTTTTGCGGGTTGTAGAAGCCGCCGCCGTGGACGGCCCACAGCTCGCCGCCAACGCCTTTTTCCTTCAGTTCCGCGTCTTTCGGCGCGCGCAGGCTGTTGTCCAGCCAGACGAAGTAAAACGATGATCCAATCCACGCGATGGCGACGATCACATGTAACCAACGCAGCAGCAGGTTGGCCCAATCCAGTAAATAACCTTCCATTTGTCTCTCTCTATTCTATGTGTTGTGTAAAAACGGTGCGCCGGGCGTCTCAGCTGCCGCGGTAGGTCGAGTAGCTCCACGGGCTGACGGTCAGCGGCACGTGGTAGTGGGCGCCGGCGTCGGCCACGCCGAAGCGCAGCGTAATGACGTCGAGGAAGTTCGGCTGCGGCAGCTCGACGCCGAGGGCGGCGAAGTAGGGGCCGATGTGGAACTCCAGCTCGTAGACGCCCACTTGCAGCGCGTCGCCCTCGAGCAGCGGACCGCCGCAACGGCCGTCCTGGTTGGTTTTGGTGCTGCACAGCTGCGTGCGGACGTTGTCGTTGATACGGTGCAGGTAAATCTGCACGTCGCTGCCCGGCCTGCCGTGCGCAGTGTCCAGAACGTGGGTGGTTAAACGGCCCATATGGTCTCCAAGGTGAGGGAGGCGCGTGACGCCTCGAAGTGGGAAGCCGCGCGGCGCCGGAAAGACCGGTTGCCGACAGCTCCTATATTCAATAGTTGTATACAATAAGTGTTGACAATATTAGGCGGCGTAGGCATCCTTGTCAACCTGGAATTGAGAGTTTCAATCAGGACGGCGCGGAAAATCCCGCCTTCAACCACACGGCAGCGAGCGACCTTCACCCCATGCAGAATTCACCGATTTATCCGCGCGACCTGGTCGGCTACGGCCGCGACGTCCCGCACGCCCGCTGGCCGGGCCAGGCCCGCATCGCGGTCCAGTTTGTCCTTAACTACGAGGAGGGCGGCGAAAGCTGCGTGCTGCACGGCGACGCCGGCTCCGAGCAATTCCTCTCCGAGATCGTCGGCGCCGCCGCGTACGAGGCGCGCCACATGTCGATGGAGTCGATGTACGAATACGGCTCGCGCGCCGGGGTCTGGCGCATCCTGCGCGAGTTCGAGCGGCGCGCCCTGCCGTTGACGGTGTTCGGCGTGGCGATGGCCTTGCAGCGCCACCCGGAGCTGACGGCGGCCTTCGTCGAGCTGGGCCACGAAATCGCCTGCCACGGCTGGCGCTGGATCCACTACCAGAACATGGACCGCGCCACCGAGCGCGAACACCTGCGCGCCGCCGTCGAGATTTTGCGCGACCTGACCGGCAGCGCGCCGTTGGGCTGGTACACCGGGCGCGATTCGCCGAACACGCGCGAACTGGTCGTCGAGCACGGCGGCTTCGCCTACGACTCCGACTACTACGGCGACGACCTGCCGTTCTGGACCGAGGTGGCGACGCCGCATGGCGCGGCGCAGGCGCACCTGGTGGTGCCGTACACGCTGGACTGCAACGACATGCGCTTCGCCACCGCGCAGGGCTTCAACACCGGCGAGCATTTTTACCAATATTTGAAGGACAGCTTCGACGTGCTGTACGCCGAGGGCGACCCGCGGGGGCAGGACGCGCCGAAGATGCTGTCGGTCGGCATGCACTGCCGGCTGCTGGGGCGGCCCGGCCGCTTCCGCGCGCTGCAGCGCTTCCTCGACTACGTGCAGGCGCACGACAAGGTGTGGATTTGCCGCCGCGTCGACATCGCCCAGCACTGGATTACCCACCACCCTCACCGGAAACCAGCATGACGACAAACTACTCCATGGCCGCGCTCAACAACATGAGCGTCGACGAATTCACCGCCGCGCTGGGCGCGATCTACGAGCACTCGCCGTGGGTGGCGCGGCGCGCCGCCGCGCAGCGCCCGTTCGCCGACCTGGGCGTGCTGCGCGATACGATGGCCGGCGTGGTGCGCAGCGCCACCGAGGCCGAGCGCCTGAAACTGATCCAGGCCCACCCGGAGTTGGCGGGGCAGGCGGCGGTGCGCGGCGAGTTGACGGAGGAGTCGACCCGCGAGCAAAAGGGCGCCGGGCTGGACCTGTGCAACGCCGACGAATACGACCGGCTGCACACGCTGAACCGGCGGTACAACGAGAAGTTCGGCTTTCCCTTCGTGGTCGCCGTCAAGGGCCACGACCGCCACAGCATCCTGGCGCTGTTCGCCGCGCGCCTGGAGAACGCGCCCGCCGACGAGGCGCGCGAGTGCATCGACCAGATCGTCAAGATCGGCGGCTTCCGCCTGGCCGCGACGGTGGCCTGCTAATACCGCCAGTTCAGCGTTCGTCGGTCGGATTAGCGTAACGTGTAAGCCGACGCCGGGCCGCCGCCGACGCCAGTCGGGTTACGCCCTGGTGGGCTAACCCGACTACGAAAATCCTCCATTTAGAGGATTTAGGGGAATTGAGGGGATTCATTCGGTTTTTTCGTATTTTTGAGTCTGTCAGACTCAAAACGGATAATTTTACTAGTCCATAAGGCACTGTAATTTCTTGCGCCGCGCAGCATACTGTT
Organism: Janthinobacterium sp. CG_23.3; assembly: GCF_046115965.1. Lineage (NCBI taxonomy): Bacteria > Pseudomonadati > Pseudomonadota > Betaproteobacteria > Burkholderiales > Oxalobacteraceae > Janthinobacterium > Janthinobacterium sp. CG_23.3. The sequence continues at coordinate 76,902 of NZ_JBJXIB010000003.1, forward strand.
CGCACCCTTTAGCTCTGCTGCGAACACCCATGCTGACCATTTATAGCGACAAGCACCGCCTCCACCATGGCACCGAACTGAAAGACGGCGTCCTCCAACCCAGCGTCGAAATGCCGCGCCGGGCCGACACCGTGCTGGCGCGCATCGGCGCGGTCGGCCTTGGCGCCGTGGTCGGGCCGGCCGACTACGCGTCGTCCCTGTACAGCCCGGCGCACACGCCGCGTTACATTCGTTTCCTGGAAAACGCCTGGGCCGACTGGCTGGCCGTCGGGCGCAGGCACGACGCGCTGCCGCTGATCTGGCCGGTGCGCGACTTGCGCGCCGACGTCGAACCCGAGCACATCGACGGCAAGCCGGGCTTCTATTCGATGGGCGCCGGCGTGCCGATCACCGGCGGCACCTGGGAGGCGGTGCGCAGCAGCGCCAACCTGGCGCTGACCGGCGCGCGGGCGCTGGCCGACGGCGCGCGCGGCGCCTTCGCGCTGTGCCGCCCGCCGGGCCACCACGCCGCCGCCGAATACATGGGCGGCTACTGCTATCTGAACAACGCGGCGATTGCCGCGCAGGACCTGGTCCGCCGCGGCGCCAAACGGGTGGCCGTCATCGACGAGCGCACCGCCTACGGCCAGGGCGTGGCCGACGAGTTCAGCAAGAGCGCCAAGGGCGCCGGCGTGAAGGTGGTCGCGACCCAGTTCACCAACGACAAGGCGACCAACTTCAACGCCATCCAGCGATCAAGGCGAAAAAGCCGGACCTGGTGTTCGTCGGCGGCATGGACGCCGTCGCCGGGCCGATGCTGCGGCAAATGAAGCAACTCGGCATGAATCTGCCGTTCATGGGCGGCGACGGCATTTGTTCGGAGGGCATGGCGGCGCTGGCCGGCGAGGCGATGGCCAACGACCTGCTCATTTGCGCCGAGGCCGGCGGCGTCGAGGATGCCGGCCGCAAGGGCATCGACGACTTCAACGAGGCGTACAAGAAGAAATACGGCATCGAGGCGCAGACCTATTCGCCGTACGCCTACGACGCCGTGATGACGATGGTCGAGGCGATGCAAAAAGCCGGCTCCTGGCAAGCGGAGAAATACCTGCCCGAGCTGGCGAAAATCCACCGCAAGGGCGTGACCGGCGACATCGCCTTCGACGCCAGGGGCGACATGCAACAGGGCACGTTGACGCTGTACACCTACAAACAGGGCAAGCGCCAATTGCTGGCCGTCACAAAATAGGCGTCGCCAGTATTGCCCGGCGCGCCGCCGGGCAGCCTTAGCCGGGCACCGGCAGCCGGCTCGACGACTTTGTTGCAGCAGGCGCAGGACGGTGCGGTCGGTGTCGTCCAGCTCGGGTTTGTGTTTTTTTTCCACTCATTATTTTTCACTGTCTGGTTGCGTGCTCGCCGCGGCGGCCCGCCGATCTGATCATCGAAGCGCGCGGCGCTGGGGCGGTGTCGATGCTTGAACTTTCGTCGCCCGCCGCTCCGGCCGGTTTGATATTTGGCAGGGAGGAGCGGGGCGATTCCAGCTACGCTTCGATAGCGCCAACGCCGTAGTGGGGGGCGCATTCCGTGTGCACCACCGATAGGGGAAACGCCCATGCCGAGCGCGATCGACTTTCCGCGCCGCCTCCACCTGGAGGACGGCATCGACGCGCGCGCGGTCCGGCGCGCGCTCAGGCGCGCCTATGCGCGCGAGCTGAAACTGATCGGCCACGACAACGCCGTTGCCGAATTCCACCAATTGCGCGAAGCCTACGACGCGGCCATGCTGTGGGTCGAACAGTACCGCGCCGCGCCGCCACCGCCGCCGTTTGGCGCCGGGCTTGCCGGCCTCGATCCGCGGCAAGCCGGCGCCGCCGTGCTGGAGCAATTGCTGTCCGCCGGCGGCGCGATTGCCGCCTGGGCCACGCCGGACGACGCCGGCTTGTGGCAGGCCGAGTTGCGGCGTAGCCTGGCCGACGAGCGCCTGTTGAACATTCACGCGCGCACCTTGTTTGAAAGCTTGCTCGCCGACTTGCTGGCCGCCGGCTGGCGGCCGGGCCACGAGGGCCTGTTCAACGCGGCCACTTTGGATTTCGGATGGCAGCACGACCGCCGCAGGCTGGCGGCGCTGGGCGACGCCGGCGTCTTGCTGAACCGGGCCATCGATGAAAAATACCTGTTCGACTTCCAGGCGGAGCCGGTGCGCGAGGCGCAGCGCGTTGTGCTGGCGCGGCTGCGCGGCGAGACGGCGCCGAGCCACGCCGAACTGGTGCGCTACCTGCCCGGCGCGGAAACCCTGGCGTTGCGCTTTCCGCATTGGCTGCGATTGCTTGCGCCGACGTCGGCGCTGCCGCGGTGGCGCTTGCTGGAGCGGCAGGTGCCGTCGTGGAAGCGCTGGTGTTATCGGCGGCTGTACCGCCTGACCGGAACGGAGGGCGTGCCGGCGCAGCGCGCCAGGGCGTCGTTTCCGGCGCTGTACGTGGTCGTCGCCATTGCCATTCTGGTCAGCGCGCTGGACGCGACCTTGCCGCCGCGCGCGGTGCCGACCGTGGCGTTTCCGCGCCACGGTCCGGTACAGTCGCCGCGCTACACGTCGCCGCCGTTTGTACCGCTCAGCGGCGAGCTGCTCGGCCGCATCAAGGACAAGATTCGCTACGCGCCGCCGGCGAACGCGCCCGGCACCGGCGTCGTCGCGTATGAAGTGGATTTAAAACTGGACGGTACCCTGTTCCGCCTGCGCAAAACGCAGGCTTCGCGCTACCTCGCCTTCGACCACGCGGTCGCCGCCGCGATCCGCGCGGCGCAGCCGTTCCCGGCCGAAGCCGAGCGCCGCCTGTCGGGTAAGTTCTGGTGGGGCAGGGCCCCCGACGCGGTGCGCCGGACATCCGCGCCCGGGCGCAAAAGCGCGCCGCCGCCCGCCGCCAGTGCGCCCGCGCCGTCAGGCGAGCTGGCGCAGGCGGCCGGCGTCGTGCTGGTGCCGGAAGCGGCCATCGCCATGCCGGCGCCGGAAGCGGCCGCCGTCGTGCCGATGCCGCGGGCGCCCGTCGACGCCGGTCCGCTTGAGGGGCGTTAAAGCCGCGCTCGTATCTACCGCGCCGCCGCCGCGGCGACAGCGTAATCCGACCGACGAAAATGGGTTGCCGCCGGCGCGTCCTAGAAAACCTTGCGGTAGTGGACGAACCCGGTTTTTTCGCCGATCTGGTTGTACAAGGTCATCGCGGTGTGGTTGGTTTCATGCGTTAGCCAGTACACCTTGGCGCAGCCCAGCTCGCGCGCTTCGCGGTAGACGTGTTCGATGAGCGCTTCGCCGACGCGCTGGCGCCGTGCCGACGGGCTCACGAACAGGTCTTGCAGATACATGGTGTTGGCCGTGGACCAAGAGGTGCGGTGCTCGATGAAATGCACCAGGCCGACCGCGACGCCGTCGATTTCGGCCAGCGCCGCGTGCATCGGTTCGTTTCCGTCCAGCAGGCGGCGGAAGGTCGTTTGCGTCGTCTCGTCGGGCAAGCTGGCTTCGTAGAAAACCAGGTAGCCGTCCCACAGCGTTTTCCAGCTGGCGTAATCGGCGGCGGTGAGGGCGCGAACGGTTGTTGCAGTCATCAAGTGTGCTCCTGTTGTGGCGTAATTGGTCGTGGATGGATGAAACGCCCCCAGTATTACCGTGCAGTGGCCCTGTTACAATATCCAATTGATGGAATTTTTGGATATCCAATTACATGTTGCCGGTTCCCGAGCTTGACTTTGCCCTGTTGCTGCAGCGCGACAGCGATACGACGCTGACGGCGCAACTGATCGCCGAGCTGCGCGGCCGGGCCATGGCCGGCGCGCTGGTGGCCGGCCTGCGCTTGCCGTCCAGTCGGCGCCTGGCCGAGCAACTGGGCGTGTCGCGCACGGTGACGCAGGCGGCCTACGAACAGTTGGCGGCGGAGGGCTTGCTGGAATCGGTGCGCGGCGCCGGCAGCTTTATCGCCAACGACCTGGTGGCCAAGCGGGCGCAGCCCCCGGGCGCGCCGGCCCGGTGGCGCGCCGGCGGCGCCGCGCCGGCGCCGGCCCCGATCGATTTCAAACCGGGCAACACGGACATCGGCTTCCTCCAGGGCGACGCCTGGCGGCGCTGCTGGCGCCAGGCCTTGCGCGCCGGGATGAGCGGCAAGTACGCCGATCCGCGCGGCGACATCGCCTTGCGCGGCGCCATTTGCGCCTACCTGGCGCGCTCGCGCGGCTTTGCCTGCGACGCCGGCGACGTCTTCATCACCGGCAGTTCGGCCGACGCCCTGGACCTCGTTTGCGGCGCCGTGATGGCCCGCGGCGGCGCGGCGATGATGGAGGAGCCGGGCTATCCGCGCGCCCGCGCCGTCGTCGCCAGCCACGGGCTGCGGCTGTGCGACGTCGGCGTCGACCGCGACGGCCTGCGCGTGGACGGTCTGCCGCGGGCGGCCGGCTCGCCGTGCATGGTGTACGTCACGCCGTCGCACCAATACCCGCTGGGCCACCGCATGTCGCTGGGCCGGCGCCAGGCGCTGCTCGATTGGGCCGGCCCGGCGGGTGGTTACGTCGTCGAGGACGACTACGACAGCGAGTTCCGCTTCGACGCGCTGCCGCTGCCGGCGCTGCGCAGCCTGGACGCGCAGCGCGTCATTTACATCGGCACCTTTTCCAAGGTGCTGACGCCGGAGATGCGGCTGGCCTACGTGGTGGTGCCGGCGGCGTTGCGCGAGCAGTTCATGGCGCGCCGGCTGATCCGCGGCGACCAGCCGGCGGCGATGCTGCAGGCGGCGGTGGCCGCCTTCGTCGACGCCGGCGAGCTGGAAAAGCACATCTGGCGCATGCGCCGCGTCTACGCCGGCAAGCGCGCGGCGTTGATGGCGAACCTGCGGCGCTTCGGCCTGCACGCCGACGTGCTCGGCACGGAGGCGGGCCTGCACACGGTGCTGGGCCTGGCCGACGGCGACGACGTGCCGGCCATCGTCGCCGCCTTGGCCGGCAAGGGCGTCCGCGTGGTGCCGCTGTCGCACTACTGCCGGGGCGCGCGCAAGCTGCCCGGCCTGGTGCTGGGCTATGGCGCCCTGAGCGTGGCCGAGATCGAGGCCGGCGTCAACCACATCGCCGCCGTCCTGCGGCAATGCCGGCAAGCCCGCATTCCAGGGTGACCAGGCCGAACACCGTGAGCCGCGTTCCCGCCTTGTTCCCCGGCGCGCCGGCCCTGGCCGGCGTCTTCAGGGCGGCGTATTCGGCGGCCAATATGGCGTCCTAGTCGTTCACCGGGGCGCCGGTGTTGACGCCGGCTGCGGCGGCGCCGCTGCGAGGCTGCGCCAGTAGTCGCGCTCTATCCTGACCAGGTCGACCTCCCGGGCCGCCTCGTCGAAGGCCCGCCGCCGCCTCAAGCCCTCCGCCGTGTGCCGGAAGCAAACGTGCACCGCGCGTTCCCCGAACAGATCTACGCAGGCTTCACTGTGATTTTTGTAGATGTTCGCGGCCGGGACAAGTACAGCGTGACCCAGGTCGCCAGCACGAAGGGCAGCGTGAAGTAGGGCAGGCCGAGCTTGCCAAGCGCGAGGCTGAAGGCGATTGCGCCCAGGCCGCCGAGCACGCGCGCGGCCCGGCCGCGCCGCTGCGCGCGCAGGCCCAGCACGGCCAGTACGCAGTTCACGCCCATGCCGGTGGCCTGCGCGGCGCTGCCGGCCTGCGGCCACAATTGGCCCAGCGTGAGCAGATACCAGGCCAGCGCGGCCGCCGCCATGGCCCAGGCGCCGTAGCGCCAGTCGTGCTGGCTGAGCGCCGCCAGCAGCAGCGCGCCGAGCGCAAGCGAGTCGATGAAGTTGATCTGGCCGATGACGCAGAAGGCGTAGCCGGCCAAGCCGCGGCCGCCGCCGCAACCAGCGCCGGCGGGCTGCGCCTGCAAGCCGGCGGCCGGGCCGAGCGCGGCCGCCGCCAGCATCAGCAGCACGAAGGGGGCGGTCAGCGCCGGCGCGCCGCCGCGGCGCAGGAACAGGTGGGTCGCGGCGGCGGTGGCGACGGCGCCGCCGGCGATCCACGCCAGCAGCGCCGGCGTCGGCTGGTACAGCGCGGCCAGCGCCGCGCCGCCGAGGGCGCCGTTGTAGGAGTACAGGCCTTGTTCGATGTCGGCGCCGGGCCGGCGCGCCGCGCAGGCGGCGGCGATGGCGCCGGCCGCGCCCAGCAGGCAGCCGAGCGCCATCGCCGGGCTGCTCAGCCACAGGCACAGCATCAGCGCGGCACCGCTCAGCGGCGCCTGCTGGAAGTAGACCTGGGCGACGCTGGCCAGCAGCGCCGTCGGCAGGCGCGGCGCCGCCGCGGGCGCGGCGCCGGCCCGCGCCAGGCTGTTAGCCCCAGTGCGCAGGGACATTCGCGCCCTCTTGCGGCCAGACTTCGGCGATGCGCAGCAGGTTGGTGGTGCCGGGTTGGCCGAACGGCATGCCGGCGGCGATGGCGACCTGGTCGCCGGCCTTGGCGAAGGCTTCCTTGAGCGCGGTGCGGCAGGCAACCGAGACCATTTCGTCGACGTTGTGGACGTCGCTGCCGACGGTCGAGTGGACGCCCCAGACCAGCGCCAGGCGGCGCGCGGTGGCGATTTTCGGCGTGATGCTGAGGATCGGCGCGGACGGCCGCTCGCGCGCGGCGCGCAGGCTGGTGTGGCCCGAGGTGGTGTAGGTGACGGTGGCGACCGCGCCGACGATCTGCGTCACGCTGCGCAGCGCCGCGCAGATGGCGTCGCCCTTGTTCGACAGCGGCGGCACGTGCTGGGCGTCGATGATGTCGCGGTAGAGCGGGTCTTTTTCGACTTCGTTGATGATGCGGTTCATCATCGTCACCGCCTCCACCGGGTAGGCGCCGCTGGCCGATTCGGCCGACAGCATGACGGCGTCGGCGCCGTCGTAGATGGCGCTGGCGACGTCGGACGCCTCGGCGCGGGTCGGCACCGGCGCGGTGATCATCGATTCGAGCATCTGCGTGGCGATGACGACCGGCACGCCGTGCGCGCGGCAGCTGCGCAGGATGCGCTTTTGCGCGCCCGGCACCTGCTCCGGCGGCAGTTCCACCCCGAGGTCGCCGCGCGCGACCATGACCGCGTCGGAGGCTTGCACGATGGCGTCGAGTTGCAGCAGCGCCGCCGGTTTTTCCAGCTTCGAGAGCACGCCGGCGCGCTGGCCGATCAGCGCGCGCGCCTCGATCACGTCTTCCGGGCGCTGGACGAACGACAGCGCGATCCAGTCGGCGCCCATGTCGAGCGCGAAGGCCAGGTCGCGCCGGTCTTTCACCGTCAGCGCCGGGATCGGCAGCACCGCGTCGGGCACGTTGACGCCCTTGCGGTCGGACAGTACGCCGCCGTTGACGACGCGGGTGCGGATGCTGCCGGCGTCGCTGTCGAGCACTTGCAGGCGCAGCTTGCCGTCGTCCAGCAGCAGCGACTGGCCGGCCGTGATGACGGCGAACAGTTCCGGGTGCGGCAGGCAGATGCGCTGCTGGTTGCCGGGCGCGGGGTCGTTGTCGAGGGTGAACTCGTCGTCCGTCTTCAGGGTGATTTTGCCGTCCTCGAACTGGCCGATGCGCAGTTTCGGACCCTGCATGTCGGCCAGCACGGCGATCGGCCGGCCGACCGCGCGTTCGATGTCGCGCACGATGTTGTAGCGGGCCTGGTGGTCGGCGTGGGTGCCGTGGCTGAAATTGAAACGGAAGACGTCGGCACCGGCTTCGAACAGGGCCAGGATGGTGGCGCGGTCGGAACTGGCGGGGCCTAGGGTGGCGACGATTTTTGCTTGGCGGAGACGGCGCATGGTGGTTTTTCGATCTTGAAGAGGGTGGGGCGGGGTGCTAAGTTGGCGCGATGTCGTAGGTCGGGTAAGCCGGCACGCGCCGCTACGGACCAGGTCGGATTACGCTAGGCTCATCCGACCTACGACACGCCAAGGCGATTTACAAAATCAGGATGGCGCGGAAGTCGTTGACGTTGGTGCGGGTCGGGCCGCTGACGATCAGGTCGTCGAGCGCCAGGAAGAAGCCGTAGCCGTCGTTGTTCTCCAGCATATTTTTGGCGCGGATGCCCTGGCGTTCGGCGCGCTGCACCGAGTCCGGGCCGTACAGCGCGCCGGCGTTGTCTTCGGAGCCGTCGATGCCGTCGGTGTCGCAGGCCAGCGCGTAGATGTCCGGGTGGCCGTCCAGCGCCACCGCGAGGCTGAGCAGGAACTCGGCGTTGCGTCCGCCGCGGCCGCTGCCGCGCACGGTGACGGTGGTCTCGCCGCCCGACAGCACCAGGCAGGGCCGCGTGAACGGCTGGCCGCGGCCGTGGATTTGTTTGGCCAGCGCGGCGTGCACGATGGCGACGTCGCGTGCTTCGCCTTCGATGCCGTCGGACAGGATGTGGGCGGTGACGCCGGCCGCGCGCGCGGTCTGCGCGGCCGCCTCCAGCGCGTCCTGGGCGATGGCGATGATGTGCTGCTCGTTGCGGGCGAAGCGCGGGTCGTCGGAACCCGGGGTGGCGCCGGCGTCGCTCTTCAGGTGTTCTTCGATGTTGGCGGGCACCGCGATGGCGTATTTGTTGAGGATCGCCAGCGCCTGCTCGCAGGTGGTGTCGTCGGGCAGCGTCGGACCGCTGGCGATGGTGCCGGCGTCGTCGCCCGGCACGTCGGAGATCAGCAGCGTGACCACGCGGGCCGGCGCGCACGCCAGGCCGAGGCGGCCGCCCTTGATGGCCGACAGGTGCTTGCGCACGCAATTCATTTCGCTGATGGCGGCGCCGCTTTTCAGCAGCGCCTTGTTGATCGCCTGCTTCTGCGCCAGCGTGATGCCGGGCGCCGGCAGCGCCAGCAGCGAGGAGCCGCCGCCGGTGATCAGGCAGATCACCAGGTCGTTTTCGCTCAGGCCCTGGACCATGTCGAGGATGCGCTGCGCGGCCGCCTGGCCGGCTTCGTCCGGCACCGGATGGGACGCCTCGACCACCTCGATGCGCTTGCAGTCGGCGCCGTGGCCGTAGCGCGTTACGACCAGGCCGCTCAATTCGCCCTGCCAGTTGTCCTCGACAACCTTGGCCATGGCGGCCGCGCCCTTGCCGGCGCCGATGACCAGCGTGCGGCCGTTGACCGGCGGTGTTGGCAGGAAGGCGGGCAGGCACTTGGCGGCGCTGACGGCGTCGACGGCGCTGTCGTAGACGCTGCGTAAAAATTGTTTTGGATTGGTGGGTGTCATTGGATGTCTCTCGGTTCTGGTTGCGCACGGGGCGCGGGTCGGGTTGGACCGCGGGTCGTCGCCCGACCCGCGGTTCTACCCTCTGCCGTTACGCTTCGGCGATTTGGTGGTTCGACATGATTTCGATCGCCCGGCACAGCGCCGAGTGGTCCATGCCGCCCAGGCCGTGGGCGGCGCAGGAGTTCATCAGTTCCTGCGCGGTGGCGGTGTTCGGCAGCGAGATGCCGAGCGTCTTGGCGCCTTGCAGGGCCAGGTTCAAATCCTTCTGGTGCAGCTCGATGCGGAAGCCCGGGTTGAAGGTGCGCTTGACCATGCGCTCGCCGTGCACTTCCAGGATGCGCGAGGCGGCGAAACCGCCCATCAGCGCCTGGCGCACCTTGGCCGGGTCGGCGCCGGCCTTGGAGGCGAACAGCAGCGCTTCGGCGACGGCCTGGATGTTCAGCGCGACGATGATCTGGTTGGCCACCTTGGTGGTCTGGCCGTCGCCGTTGGCGCCGACCAGGGTGATGTTCTTGCCCATCAGTTCGAACAGCGGCAGCGCCTTGTCGAACGCCGCCTGCGGGCCGCCGACCATGATCGTCAGCGAGGCCGCCTTGGCGCCCACTTCGCCGCCGGAAACCGGGGCGTCGAGGTAGTCGCATTTGAGGGCGTTGATGCGCTTGGCGAATTCCTTGGTGGCCATCGGCGAGATCGAGCTCATGTCGATGACGATCTTGCCTTCGGTGAGGCCGGCGGCGACGCCGTTCTCGCCGAACAGCACGGCGTCGACGTGCGGCGTGTCGGGCACCATGACGATGATGATGTCGGCGCGTTTCGCCACTTCGGCGCCGGAGGTGCAGACGGTGGCGCCGCCTTCGATCAGGCTGAAGGGCGGGTTCTTCTGGTCGAACAGGTACAGTTTATGGTCGCCGCGCTGCAGGTTTTCCGCCATTGGGGCGCCCATGATGCCGAGACCGATAAAGCCAATTTTTGCCATGATAATTCTCCTGAATATTGATGTGAAATTAAACGCCGCGTTTAGAGACCGTGCGCGGCGCGCCAGCCCAGACCGTCGACGGTGCCGGCGCGCGGTTTGTATTCGCAGCCGATCCAGCCCTGGTAGCCGATCTCGTCGAGCAGCGTGAACAGGAAGCGGTAGTTGATTTCGCCGGTGCCCGGTTCGAAGCGGCCCGGATTGTCGGCCAGTTGCACGTGGCCGATGCTGGCCAGGTTGGCCTTGATCGTGTTGGCCAGTTCGCCCTCCATCCTTTGCATGTGGTAGATGTCGTACTGCACAAAGATGTTGTCCGAACCGGTGGCGGCGATCAGCTCCAGCGCCTGCGCCGTGCCCGACAGGAAGAAGCCGGGGATGTCGAAGGTGTTGATCGGCTCGACCAGCAGGCGGATGCCGGCCTGCTTCAGTTTGCCGGCGGCGTAGGCCAGGTTGGCGACCAGGGTCGCCTGCGCCTGTTCGCGGCTGACGCCCGGCGGCAGGATGCCGACCAGGCAGTTGACCTGCTTGACGCGCAGCGCGGTGGCGTAGGCGATCGCGCTGTCGACGCCTTCCTTGAATTCCTCGACCCGGTCCGGGTGGCAGGCGATGCCGCGCTCGCCGCGTTCCCAGTTGCCGGCCGGCAGGTTGTGCAGCACCAGCTCGAGGCGGTGGGTTTCCAGCTGGGCGGCGATGTCCGCGGCCGGATAAGCGTAGGGGAAGAGGAACTCCACGCCCTTGAAGCCGGCTTTCGCGGCCGCCTCGAAGCGCTCCATGAAGGGCACTTCGTTGAACAGCATGGTCAGATTGGCTGCCAGTTTTGTCATGACGCTTCCTTCAATTAATCGAGCAGGGAGATGGCGGTGGGGGCGTCCAGCTTGTCCTTGGCCAGGTCTTCGAATTCGTTGATGTTGTTGATCTCGGTGCCCATCGAGATATTCGTCACGCGTTCCAGGATGATCTCGACGATCACCGGCACGCTGTGCAGCTTGGCCAGGGCGCGCGCCTCTTGCAGCGCCGGCAGGATGCCTTCCGGCGTGGTCACGCGGATCGCCTTGCAACCGAGGCCTTCGGCGACGGCGACGTGGTCGACGCCATAGCCGTTCAACTCGGGCGCGTTGATGTTCTCGAACGCCAGTTGCACGCAGAAGTCCATGTCGAAGCCGCGCTGCGACTGGCGGATCAGGCCCAGGTAGGAGTTGTTGACGACCACCTGGATGTACGGCAGCTTGAATTGCGCGCCGACGGCCAGTTCCTCGATCATGAACTGGAAGTCGTAGTCGCCCGAAATGCCGACCACTTCGCGGCTCGGATCGGCGGCGACGACGCCCAGCGCGGCGGGAATGGTCCAGCCCAGCGGGCCGGCCTGGCCGCAGTTGATCCAGTTGCGCGGCTCGTAGACGTGCAGGAACTGCGCGGCGGCGATCTGCGACAGGCCGATGGTGGTGACGTAGCGGGTGCTGCGGCCGAACACCTTGTTCATTTCCTCGTAGACGCGCTGCGGTTTGACCGGCACGTTTTCAAAGTGGGTGCGGCGTTGCAGCGTGCGCTTGCGTTCCTGGCATTCGGCGACCCAGGCGCTGCGGTCCTTCAGCTTGCCGGCGGCCTTCCATTCCTTGGCCACTTCGATGAACAGTTTCAGCGCCAAGCCGGCGTCGGAGACGATGCCGTAGTCGGGGCCGAAGACGCGGCCGATCTGCGTCGGTTCGATGTCGATGTGGACGAACTTGCGGTCCTTGGTGAACACTTCGACCGAGCCGGTGTGGCGGTTGGCCCAGCGGTTGCCGATGCCCATCGCGAAGTCGGACGCCAGCATCGTGGCGTTGCCGTAGCGGTGGCTGGTTTGCAGGCCGACCATGCCGACCATCAAAGGGTGGTCGTCGGGGATCGTGCCCCAGCCCATCAGCGTCGGGATCACCGGCACGCCGGTGAGTTCGGCGAATTCAACCAGGTATTCGGAGGCGTTGGCGTTGATGATGCCGCCGCCGGCGGTCAGCAATGGACGCTCGGCCTCGTTCAGCATCGTCAGGGCTTTTTCGATCTGGGCGCGGCTGGCGGCCGGCTTGTAGATCGGCAGCGGTTCGTAGGTGTCCGGGTCGAATTCGATTTCGCCCATCTGCACGTCGAACGGCAGGTCGATCAGCACCGGGCCGGGACGGCCGGAGCGCATCAGGTGGCAGGCTTGCTGGAACACGCGCGGCACCAGCGCCGGTTCGCGCACGGTGACGGCCCATTTGGTGACCGGCTTGGCGATCGACTCGATGTCGACGGCCTGGAAATCCTCTTTGTACAGACGGGCGCGCGGCGCCTGGCCGGTGATGCAAAGGATAGGGATGGAATCGGCCTGGGCCGAGTACAGGCCGGTGATCATGTCGGTGCCGGCCGGGCCGGAGGTGCCGATGCAGATGCCGATATTGCCGGCGGCGGCGCGGGTGTAACCCTCGGCCATGTGGGCGGCGCCTTCGACGTGGCGCGCCAGGATGTGCTTCAGGGTGCCGCGTTTTTTCATCGCCGCGTAGAACGGGTTGATCGCCGCGCCCGGAATGCCGAACGCCTGGGTCATGCCTTCTTTTTCAAGGACGTAAATTGCTGCTTCTGCCGCCGTCATTTTTGCCATGGTGGTATCTCCTGTTGTGAATGCTTTTCGATGAAATACATCGTAAGGCGAAACTTATAGTTTGATAAGGGGACAAAAAATCGTATTATTCGATACCTGATGTATTGAATGGAAATGCGGGGAGCGCCGGAAAATGGACAAACTAAAGCAGATAGAAGCCTTCGTCGACGTGATCGAGCACGGCAGCCTGGCGCGCGCGGCGCTGGGGCAAAACATCACGCCGGTAATGCTGGGGCGGCGCATCGACGCGCTGGAAAAGCGCCTCGGCGTGAAGCTGATGCACCGCACCACGCGGCACCTGCGGCTGACCGAGGAGGGCACGGTGTTCCTCGACCACTGCAAGACTTTGCTGAGCGATTTGGACAGCGCCGAGAAGATTATTTCCGAGGGGCGGCACAAGGCCACCGGGCATTTGGTGGTGTCGGCGCCGGCCGCGTACGGGCGCGCGCACGTGGCGCCGCACGCGCCGGCGTTCCTGGCCGAACATCCGGACGTGAAGATTTCGTTCAACCTGACCGACCGGGTGGTCGACCTGGTGCGCGAGGGTTACGACGTGAGCATCCGCATCGGCGGCGCGATCGACCCCAGCTTCGTCGCCATCAAGCTGGCGACCAACCGGCGGGTGGTGTGCGCGACGCCGGACTACCTGCGCCGCAAGGGCATTCCGCAGACGCTGGACGACCTGGAACAGCACAACTGCCTGGCCTTCAACCTGCAGGGCGGGCAGCAGCGCGGCTGGTACTTCCAGCAGAACGGCAAGCCGGTGACGATGCGGGTCGAGGGCGACCTCGATTGCAACGACGGCGAGTTGCTGCACCGCTGGGCCAGCGAGGGCCTGGGCCTGGCGTGGCGCTCGACCTGGGAGATCCAGTCGCAACTGGCGTCGGGCGAGTTGATCACCGTGCTCGACGACTTCGCGCTGCCCGACTACAACATCATGGCGGTGTACCCGCAGCAGCGCCACCTGCCGGCCAAGGTGCGCTTTTTCGTCGAGCGGCTAAAGATGATTTATGCGCGGCCGGGGTATTGGATACGCTGATTGCTTGCGCCGGCAGTTGATCTTCACCCATCCAATTCGCTTGGTGGCCTGGCCGATGTGGACTGGACTGGACGAGCTGGGAGGACAAAGCGCAGCGCCGGTTGCGAGCGCGCCGGCTCACCCGTGCTTAGCTTAAACCGCTGCGGCGCCTACGCGGCGCTCCAGCTCATCTCTTGCTGGACTTCATCGGCGGCGCCGGCCTGGAAGCCCAGCGCCAAATACAGGCGGCGCGCGCGCTGGTTGGCTTTGCTGACGTTGAGCAGCAGCGGCAATTGCCGTGCGGCGGCCCACGCTTGCAGCGCCGACAACACGGTTTTCCCCACTCCCTGGTTTTGCGCCGCCGGCCAGATGGCGATGTCGACGATGCGCGCGCTGCGGCTATCGCGCTCCAGGACCAGGCGGCCGATGCGCTCGCCGTGCCGCTCCAGCACCATGTATTCGGCTTCAGGGTGCATATTGCGGAAGCCGTGCGCCTGCATTTGTTGCTGCATTTTGATCAATTGCCCGACGAACTCGGGGTCGGTATCCTTTTGCTTCAGGTCGCCCCGGGTGGAGTCGTACAGCGCGTCGAGGAAGGCGTGGTCGTCTTCGCGCACGGGGCGCAGCAAAAGTGGGGCGGGCAGTGGATACACGGGGCCTCCGGACAAAAAGGTTGGCTGAACGCCATTTTGGCGGTTTTGGTATGCTGCCTCGGTTTCGCCCGACTTGCAATCAAATTCATCGGGAAGCGCGCGATCGGTTTTGCTCTTGAGATATCGTGCGCTGTTTTCCTCGGGCGCGGCGGCGGACGGACGGCGGCTATATTTCGTTGCATCAACATGGTCTGGACAAGTCAACTATCGACGTATATAATATGGCCTCTTTTCCCTGATAGCTCAGTTGGTAGAGCGACGGACTGTTAATCCGCAGGTCCCTGGTTCGAGTCCAGGTCGGGGAGCCAGAACACGTAGCAAGAAAAAAGCACCCGCGAGAAATCGGGGTGCTTTTTTTTTCGTCCCTACGCCGCGTCAACGCTCAGGGATCGACGAAGACGTCGAAGCGCACGTTCAGCGGGCTGCTCCATGAAATATCGACCCAGGCGAAGAAGCCGCCGTTGAACGGGGCGACGTTGTAGACCGCCATGCGGGCCGCGCCGATGAAGCGGTGCTGCGCGTCGGTGCTGTACTCGCTGATGTTGAGCAACACGCGCGAATTGGCGAGGACCCTGGTGTTGTTGAAGCGCACCGCGCGATGCACGCCGTTCGCCCGCCAGGTGTAGTAGGTGGTGAAGGCCGCGCCGCTCAGCTCGAGCGATTGCTCGCCCGCGCCTTCCACCATGGCGTCCGGCCCCTTCATGATCAGCGGCAGGTCGGTGACGATTTCGGCCAGGTTGCTCCCGGTCCGATGCTCTTTTTTCATGTCCATGATATTGCCTCCCTGTGGTGCGGCCCGCGTGTCGTCGGATGCCTGACGCCCCATCCTGGTCGCGTGGCCGATGGGGCTTGCCATACTTCGAATTAACAAAGTAATAATTTATTCTAGGGCGGGAAACGGCGAATAGACAGGCTGGACGGCGGGATTGTTGCCGCTGGTTTGTGCTAAAGCAAACTCGGCTTACACTAACTTTCCGGCGGTAATCGAATGCCGCCGCAATGGTTGCGGCGGCCGTGCGCCGTCAGGCGCGCGGATAGTCGTGGAAGCCGTCGAAGTCCTGCTTGCCGAGCCTGGCGCCGAGATGGCGCAGGATGGCGTAGGCGCTCGTCAGGTGGAAGAAGAAGTTCGGCAGCGCATAGTGTTGCAGGAAGGTCTGGCCGTCCAGCTCCAGCATGGCCTGGCCGGCCTGCGAGTGCAGGATGCGCGTTTCGCTGCCCTCGAACAGGGCTGGCGCCAGCGCCCGCAGGTGCGCCTCGCTGCGGGCGATGCGGGCGCGCAGGCCGGTGAAACCGGTTTCGTCCGGGCCGTGGTCGAGCTTGGCGGTGCCGCTGAGCAGCGCGCAGGTGCGCAGCGCGAAATCGTCCGTTGTCTGCACTTGGCTGAGAAAATGGTTCATGTCCGGCGCCAGGCGGGTGTGCAGCAGCGTTGCCGGGCCGGTGTCGGCGGCCGCGGCGTGGTCGGCCGCCAGTTGCACCAGCGCCGACAATTGGCGCAGGTAGCGCGTGAAAACCGGAACGCTGGATTGGTACATGGAGAGCGGCATAGGAAGGTCGTCGTTGGGGTTGGAATGCCGCATTGTACATTCTTGCACATTCGCCAACGTGGCAGGCGCGGCGGCGGCGCTGGCGCTGCCGCCACGCGATCGCGGACGACGCCATGGCCGGCTAATCGTTGCACGGCGGCAGTCGTTGCGCTAAACCGCGGTCAGTCGTCCTGGCCTTTGACGTGGGCGAGCAGGGCGGCCAGCAAGGTCACGTCCCTGTCGGTTTCCGGCGCGGCGCCTGGCCGCGGCGACTTCGCCGTGTACGCCGGCGCGGCGGCCTCGGCGTTGGCGGCGAGCGCGCGCGGCACTGCTATCGGCGCCGGCATCGGCACAACGAGGTCATTGATGGTCGCCGCCATCGCCGGCACGTGCGGCGCCTCCGCTGGCAGCAGCGGGGCCGGCGCGGCGGCGATGTGCGGCGCGTCGGCGCTCGCCGGCACGCCGGCGGGGTGATAGGCCAGCCATCCCAGCAGGCCCAGCAGCATTACGGCGGCAAGTGCCAGCGCCCCGCCGCGGCCATGGTCGCGCGCGGCGACGGCGGCGGTATGCACGAAGCCATGCTCCATGCTGGCCAAAATCCGGCAGTAGTCGGCCGGGTCCGGCGCCGCTTTGCCGAGCAGGTTCGGTGGGCGGGATGTCGATTTGGTCGGTTGCAAAATATCACCTCCAGATGTGATCTAGCGTTTCACGCGGACGCGCCGCAGACCCGGCGCGTCATGAGCGCAACGCCGCCTTGTGCTGGTTGCCGCGCGGCGCGACACGCTGGCCCCAGCCGCGCTGGCGGCCTTGCCGGGGGCGCAGATAGTGGCCTCCGCCCCGCACTACCTTCGGTGGTACACCCATAGTTACTCCGTCAAAAACGTCATGCGCTTGTGGAAACGCTGCGCGGTGCTGTCATTTAAACGGAGTTGTCCACGGCGTTACTTGCGAATGCGCAAGTTTATTCTTGTCGATAGGAATCATTGCGAGGCTTGCGCGCACGCAGTCTGCGCTGCGTCAGCTTAACTGATGAAAACCGCTGAGTATTGGCGGAACTACTGCATTGCTGATTCACCGCAACGGGCCGCCTAACGCCACGGTTAAGATTGCTTTCAACATGCAAATGTTTCCACGAGGCAGTTTTACTGCGCCGCTGGATGCTTGGTTTTGATCTGCCTTTTCCACCACATGGGATATCCAATATGAAACTCCACACCCTGTTACCCGGCTTGGCCAGCATGCTGTTGCTGGCGGCCTGCGCCGCCACCGACGGCGCGCGCCCGGCGCCGGCGGCGACGCTTGAACACACGCTGGGCGAGGCCGACGCGGCCGCCAAATCGGGCCAGTACGACAAGGCGCAGGCGCTGCTGAAAGGTGCCGGCAACACCTTCCCGGCCGACAAGGGGCCGTGGTTGCAACTGGCCCAGATGAAGTTCGAACGTACCAACTACGGCGACGCGATCAGCAACGCCCTCGAGGCGCTGCAACGCGATCCGGAGGACAAGCTGGCCAACAGCATTGTCGCCGCCAGCGGGCTGCGCCTGTCGACCAAGGCGCTGACCGACCTGACCCGGCAGAACAACCTGAACGGCTCGCTGCGCTCCGAGGCGCAGGAGTTGTCCAAGCTGCTGCGCACCAGCCTGGGCGAGGACGTGCAGGCGCCGCAGCTGGGTAGCGGCACGGCGGGCCGGCGCCAGGCTGCGGTTAAGAGGGCGGGTGCCGCAGCGGCCAAGTCGTCGGCGCAGGGCAGCGGCGTTGACCCGTTCGGCGGCCTGGGCAAATAGCCCCGGCAAGCGCCCGGCTGGCGGTGGGCAAACTACATACGTTATGAATGGAGATGTCATGGCAAAAGGTGAAAGTGTGCAGAAGCGGCTGCAACAGGTGCGCCCGCCGCGGGTGCAGATGACGTACGACGTGGAGGTGGGCGACACCACCGAAAACAAGGAGCTGCCCTTCGTGGTCGGGGTGGTCGGCGACTTCGGCGGCAATCCCGCGCTGGAGAGGAAGCGCCTGCGGGAGCGCGGCTTCGTCGCCGTCGACCAAGACAATTTCGACGAGGTGTTGGCCGCGGTCGCGCCGGCGGCCGCCTTCCGGGTGGCGAATCTGCTCGGCGCCGGCGACGGCGGCGTCGAGGTCGACCTGCGCTTCCGGGCGATGGCCGATTTCCGCCCCGAGGCGGTGGTGCGCCAGGTCGCGCCGCTGCGCAAACTGCAAGAGGCGCGCACCAAGCTGGCCGACCTGCGCAACAAGCTGGCCGGCAACGACAAGCTCGAGGACCTGCTCGGCGAGGTCTTGGGCAACACCGCCAGCCTGGCCGCGCTACAGGCGAACTCAGCGAAACGGGAGGATTGATATGTCGGCCCAAGCGAACACGGCGGTGGCGGCGCCGGACTTGCTCGACCACGTCGTCGAGCAGAGCAAGGTGGCCAGGTCGGGCGTCGAGCACGCCCGCGCCAAGGACATCATTTCCGAACTGGTCAGCCAGGTCATGGACGGCACCGTGGTGGTGTCGGACAACTTGGCCGCGAGCATCGACGCCCGCATGGCCGAGCTGGACCGCCTGATCTCCAGCCAGCTCAGCGCCATCATGCACGCGCCCGAGTTCCAGACGCTGGAAAGCAGTTGGACCGGCCTGCATTACCTGGTGAAGAACACGCCGACCGGCCAGAACCTGAAGATCAAGATGCTCAACGCCACCAAGAAGGAGCTCGTCAAGGACTTCCAGAGCGCGCTGGAGTTCGACCAGTCGACCATGTTCAAGCAAGTCTACGAGGAGGAGTTCGGCACCTTCGGCGGCGCCCCGTTCGGCGCGCTGCTGGGCGACTTCGAGATCACCCGCCAGCCCGAAGACATGTATTTCATCGAGCAAATGTCGCACGTCGCGGCCGCCTCGCACGCGCCGTTCATTACGTCGGCGGCGCCGGAGTTGTTCGGCCTGGAGACGTATAGCGACCTGGGCAAGCCGCGCGACTTGGCGAAGGTGTTCGACACCGTCGAGTACGGCAAGTGGAAAGCCTTCCGCCAGTCCGAGGATTCACGCTATGTCGGCTTGACGCTGCCGCGCTTCCTCGGCCGCCTGCCGTTCAACCCGAAGGACGGCGCCACCACCGAGGGCTTCAACTTCGTCGAGGACGTCGACGGCAGCGACCACCACAAATACCTGTGGTGCAACGCCGCCTACGCCTTCGGCACCCGGCTGACGCGCGCCTTCGACGACTTCGGCTGGTGCGCGGCGATCCGCGGCGTCGAAGGCGGCGGCCTGGTCGACGACCTGCCAACCCACACCTTCAAGACCGACGAGGGCGAGGTGGCGCTGAAGTGTCCGACCGAGGTGGCCATCACCGACCGCCGCGAGAAGGAATTGAGCGACCTCGGCTTCATTTCGCTGGTGCACTGCAAAAACACCTCCTACGCGGCGTTTTTCGGCGCGCAGTCGGCCCAGAAGGCGAAGAAATACAGTTCCGAATCGGCCAACGCCAACGCCGTGCTGTCGTCGCAACTGCAATACATCTTCGCCGTCTCGCGCATCGCCCACTACATGAAGGCGATGATGCGCGACAAGATCGGCAGCTTCACCGCCGCCT
The DNA here is from genome assembly GCF_046115965.1 of Janthinobacterium sp. CG_23.3. NCBI lineage: Bacteria > Pseudomonadati > Pseudomonadota > Betaproteobacteria > Burkholderiales > Oxalobacteraceae > Janthinobacterium > Janthinobacterium sp. CG_23.3. The sequence continues at coordinate 96,444 of NZ_JBJXIB010000003.1, forward strand.
CGAACGTCGAAGACTTCCTGAACCGCTGGCTGACGCAGTACGTGCTGCTCGACGACAACGCCAGCCAGCAGCAGAAGGCCCAGTTCCCGCTGCGCGAAGCCTCGGTGCAAGTGTCGGAAGTGCCGGGCCGCCCCGGCGTGTACCGCGCCGTGTCCTTCCTGCGCCCGCATTTCCAGCTCGACGAACTCTCCGTTTCCCTCCGTTTGGTCGCGGAGTTGCCGCAGTCGACCAAGACCTAACTTCTTTAACATCTACCGAGGAACTATTATGGCAATTGACGTCTACCTGCAAATCGATGGCATCAAAGGCGAATCCACCGACGCCACCCACAAAGACTGGATCGAGTGCCAGTCGGTGGCGTGGAAAGTGTCGCAGCCGAAGTCGGCCACCGCGTCGACCGGCGGCGGCCACACCGCCGAGCGTTGCGAACACAGCGACATTTCGTTCGACAAGCTATCCGACCTGGCTTCGCCCATGCTGCTACAGACCTGTTCGGCCGGCAAGACGATCCCGCGCGCGCGCTTCGAGTTCATGCGCGCCGACGGCCAGGGCGAGCGCATCAAATACTTTGAGATCGAGATCGAAAACGTGCTGATCGGCTCGATCAGTCCAAGCGTCAGCGAGGGCGACATCCTGTCCGAGAGCGTCGGCATCAAGTTTTCCATGGTGAAGTGGAAGTACACGCAGCAAAAAGTAACCGGCGGCGCCGGCGGCAACACCTCGGGCGGTTGGAACCTGGCCACCAACAGGGTCGCCTAAGCGAACGGACCGTCGTTGTCGCATGCCCCGTCGGCGCGCAGTCGTGCTACCCTAGGGCCATGAAGACTTGCTCATCGACAGCGATCGTCCGCTCCACGCCCGTTGTGGCGCGCCCTGCGCGCCGGCTTTGGCCGGCGCTGTGGCTGCTGTTGGGCGCGCTCGCGTGGCGCCCGGCGGCGGCCACGCCGGTCGGCCTGGCCATCTACGCCGACGACAACTATCCGCCTTACTCCTACGTTGAAAACGGCCAGCTGACCGGCGTCTACACGCTGATCGTGCAAAAGGCGCTGGCCCACCTGCCCGAGTACCAGGTGCAACTGGTGCCGGTGCCATGGAAGCGCGGCGTGCTGATGCTGGAAAAGGGCGAGGCCTTCGCGCTGTACCCGCCGTATTTCCGGCCCGAGGAACGGCGCAACGTGAAGTACTCGGAGCCTATATTGACCGAGCAACTAGCGGTGTTTTGCAACGCCGACGTGGTCGCCAAACGCAGCCTGAAAAACTGGCCGGCCGACTACTTCGGGCTGCGCATCGGCCTGAACGCCGGCTTCCTGATCGGCGGCAAGCCCTTCGACGACGCCGTCAAGGCCGGCCAGCTGCGCGTTGACGCCGCCCAGGGCAGCCGCGCCAACCTGCTCAAGCTGATGCTCGGGCGCACCGACTGCTATGTCAACGACCGCCTGTCGATCCAGTGGGAAGTCGAGCGCATCAAGAAGGCCGGCCTGATGACGCCGTCCTCGCTGGCTTTGAGCGAAACGGCCGAACTGAGCGCCGAGCAGGGTTATCTCGGCTATACCACACTCGAACCGGCACAATACCCGTACCGCGACGACTTCATCGCGAAATTCAACACGGTCATCCGCGAGATGAAACGCAACGGCGAGATCAAGGAGCTGGTCGCGCGCTTCCTGCTGAAATAAGGCGGCCGCGCAGCGGCGCCGCGCGCGCCTGCGCTACAATGCGCGTCGCCAGTTCCGGCCGTGACCGTTCGCAAGGGATGCACAATGAAGAAAATGCTGCCGCTTCTGGCGCTGCTGCTGACGGGTTGCGTCGGCCGGCCCGACAATATCTATCCGGTTGGCCAGTTCGACAGCGCCAGATACCTGGGTAAATGGTATGAAATCGCGCGCCTGGACCACTCGTTCGAACGCGGACTGAGCCAGGTCAGCGCCGAATACAGCCTGCGCGACGACGGCGGCTTGAAAGTCGTCAATCGCGGCTACAAGGGCGCCGATAAGCAATGGAAAGAGGCCGTCGGCAAAGCTTATTTCGTCGGCGCGCCGGACCAGGGCTACCTGAAGGTGTCGTTCTTCGGGCCGTTCTACGGTTCCTACATCGTTTTCGACCTCGACGAGAAAGACTACCGCTATTCGATGATCAGCGGGCCGGACAAATCCTACTTCTGGTTGCTCTCGCGCAGCCCGACCATGGACCCGGCCACCCAAGCCCGCTTGCTGGCCAAGGCCCAGGCGCTCGGTTTCGATACGAGCAAATTGATCCACGTCGCGCACAACTGACGCGATGAGCACCGACACCGGCACCGGCGCCAGGCGTCCCAGCTGCGCCGTCTGCCTGCGCCCGCAACAAACCTGCATCTGCCGGTGGATCGCCCCGGTGCCGCACGCGCTCGAGGTGCTGATCCTGCAACATCCGCTGGAAGTGGCGAACGCCAAGGGCAGCGCGCGCCTGCTGCATCTGAGCCTGCCGGGCAGCAAACTGATCGTCGGCGAAACCTTCGCGCCGGCCGCACTGGCGCCGCTGCTGGAGGGCAAACGCAGTGTGCTGCTGTATCCCGACACCGCCGGCGACCATTCGCTGGGGATCCCGGCGCCGCCGCCGTTCGACCCCGGCTGGGCGGACCAGGCGGCGTCGCTGTGCCTGGTGGTGCTCGACGGCACCTGGCGCAAAAGCCGCAAGATGCTCTACCTCAACCCTCTGCTGCAACAACTGCCGCGCCTGCCCCTGCGCGACACGCCGCCGTCGCACTACCTGATCCGCAAGGCGCACGCGCCGGACCAGCTGTCGACGTTGGAAGCGACCTGCTACGCCTTGATGCAACTGGAAGACGACCGGCGCCGTTTCCAGCCGCTGATCGACGCCTTCGACGGCTTTGTGGCCCAGCAATTGCGCTACGTCACGACAGCGTGAAGTGAACGCGAGGCTTGATATTGTGCCGTCACTGGCATAATATACTGTATAAATATACAGCATCAAGGGCGCGCAATGCCAGACCACAATGAACAGGAAGAAGGGCAGGTCATGCTGCCGCCGCAGCCGCTGAAAGCCAAAAAAGGGCGCGGCGCGGTGTCGAACCTGCAGGGACGCTACGAAGTGCACGGGCGCGAGGATTTCGACGACGGCTGGAGCGACGGCGACGAGGACGGCGGTGAGGACGCCGACGGCGCCGCGCCGGCGTGGAAAACCCACGTTACCGACGAGCAGGCCAGAACCATCCTCAGCCGCAACGCCTCGCCCGACATCCCGTTCAACGTCTCGCTCAACCCCTACCGGGGCTGCGAACACGGTTGCATCTATTGCTTCGCCCGCCCGACCCACAGCTACCTGGGCCTGTCGCCGGGACTCGACTTCGAAAGCAAAATCTTCGCCAAAGTAAACGCGCCCGAACTGCTGCGGCGCGAACTGGCCAAGGCGTCCTACGTGCCCGAACCGATTGCGCTGGGCGTCAACACCGACGCCTACCAGCCCTGCGAGCGCGAGCTTAAGCTGACCCGGCGCGTGCTGGAAGTGCTGCACGAATGCGAACACCCGGTGGCGCTGATCACCAAATCGGCGCTGATCGAGCGCGACATCGACCTGCTGGCGGCGATGGCGGCGAAGCGCCAGGCGGCGGTCGCCATCACCGTGACCACGCTCGACCCGGCCATCGCGCGCACGCTCGAGCCGCGCGCGGCGGCGCCGGCGCGGCGCCTGCGCACCATCCGCGCGCTGACCGAGGCCGGCATTCCGGTCGGCGTCAGTATCGCCCCGGTGATTCCCTTCGTCACCGAGCCGGAGATCGAACGCCTGCTCGAAGCGGTCTGCGAGGCCGGCGCGCTGCACGCCCACTACGTGGTGCTGCGCCTGCCGTGGGAAGTGAACCCCTTGTTCCAGCAGTGGCTACAGGCGCACTTTCCGGACCGGGCCCAGCGCGTGATGAACCGCGTGCGCGACATGCGCGGCGGCAAGGACTACGACAGCAGCTTCGCCAGCCGCATGCACGGCGAGGGCGTGTGGGCGGACCTGATCCGGCAGCGCTTCGAGAAGGCGGTCAAGCGGCTCGGCCTGAACAGCGCCAGGGGCAGCCGCTTCAAGCTGCTCGACGCCTCGCAATTCAAGCGCCCGCTGGCGGTGCCGCCGCTGGGCGCCAGGGCCAAGGGGAAGTCGGAAGGGCAGCTCGACCTGTTCGGCTAAACAACACCGTGCGCAACCGCCCCGGAGCGAACCTGCGGTTCAGCAATGGTATCGTTGCCGGATAAAACAGAAGGGTGGCTCCTGGCCGAAGGCGGCCAGTGAGCAGTATTGCGCGGGACTCCATGGCATATGGCAGTCACGTGCGGCGTTGACCGCGGCGGTGACGCGGTGTCGGCCTATACAGTCTTCATATCGCTGGCATCGGATGCGGCCAACTGCGCCAGATGTTCCTCGATGGCGAACACGTGCGGATCGTCCTTGCCCAGCTCGCGCAGCGCCATGGCCAGGTGGATCAGATACTCGCTGTTCGGGCCGCTCGGTCCGCTTGAGCGGGCAATGTGGTGGGCGATGTCGAGTTCGGAGGCGGCGCCGAGGAAAGCCTCGTTGTCATCGGTGGCGATGTAGACCAGGCCCTCGACTTGGCCGCCCTCCTCGAAGGCGATGGCGGTGGTCAGGCGCAAATAGCCGTTCTTTTCGCGGTAGTCGAGATGGACGAACACCTCCGGCGCGACCAGATAGGCCATGCCGTGGCACACGGCGCCGTCCGCCGGCACGATGGTGGCGACCCGGCCCGGCGCCGCCTCGGTGCCGCGGTGGTCGTGCGAGCCTTGCCAGAAGCGCCGCGTCCAGTTGGCGATGCTGGCGGGGCGCCGCTCGATGAAGGGGAAGTCGGCCTTGTAGATCAGCGAGCCGTAGCCGAACAGCCACACGCTGTGGTGGCCGTCGAACTGGTCCATCAGTTTGTTGGCGGCGATGGTGTTGGCGCCGACGCGGGTTTTGTTGCTGCTCATGGTGTGCGCATGGTTTAACTGCCCCGCTACAGTAGCGGTGGGGCAATTATATAGTGCGACTGGGGAATCGGCGCCGCTTGGACGCCGCGGGCCAGGCCCGCGGCATGCGCTGGCGCAATGCTTAGAAGCGGCTGGTCAAGGTCAGGTTGACGCTGCGCGGCGCGCCCGGTTGGATCTGCACGTTGTTGTTCGCCGATTCGTAGTAGCGGGTGTTGCCGATGTTGCTCACCTTGAGCTTCAGGTCGTAGCTTTTCTGGTGGTAGTTGAACGCGGCGTCAAGCCGCGCGTGGCCCGGCAGGCGCACGGCGTTGTCGGTCAGCGCATATTGGTCGCCGCTGGCGAGCACGCCGACGCCGACGCTGTACACGTCCGTCAGCGCCTGGTCGAGCCAGACGCTGGCGCGGTTGCGCGGCGTCATTTCGGCGCGGTTGCCGCTTTTCACGTCGTGCGAAGCGACGATGCGCGCGTCGTTGTAGGTGTACGAGGCATTCACGCGGCCGCCTTGCCACAGCGTGCCCTGCAATTCCACTTCCACGCCCTGGTTGCGCTGCTTGCCCACCTGCAGCCGGCGCAGGCCGGCGGGATCGCTCGGGTCCAACGTCAACTGGTTGCGCTGTTCGATGCGGAACAGCGCGACGGTGGTGAACAGGCGCTTGCCCATCCAGTCGCGCTTGTAGCCGATTTCCTGCAGGTCGGTTTGCAGGGGTTTCACCTGCGCCAGCGGCGTATTGCCCGAGTATAAAAGATCGCCGCCGCCCGGTTGGAAGGAGCGGCTCAGGTTGACATACCAGGACTGGTTTTCCTGCGGCTGATACACCAGGCCGAGGCGCGGCGACGACACCTTGTCGTCGCGTTCGGCCACCGCGTTGTTCTTCAGGCGGTTAGTTTGTTCTTGCTGGAAGCGGTCGAAACGCACGCCGAGCAGGGCCTTCCACTGCGCGCCGAGGTTGATCTGGTCTTGCAGGTACAACGCTTGCGTCTTGGCGACAAACAGGTTGTTGAACGCCACCGGCAGGCTCTTGAAGTCCGGCGCCGCCAGCAGTTGTTGCGGCGCGTACTGGTTGACCGGGTAGCCGATGCCGGTCTGGCCGGTGAAGACGTCGCGCTCTTGCTTTGCCAGTTCGAGTCCGGCCAGTATCGTGTGGTTCTGCAGCGCGATGGTCAGCTCGGTCTGGTTGATCAGATTGCGCTGTTCCTGCGGGAAGTAGGTGACCTGGCGCGACACGGTGCCGTTGGCGTTGACGCGGCGGTTGCGGGTGTTGACGCCTTCGAGGTCGGCGTGGCTGTACTGCAAGGTGTTGCTCAGCTTGATCGTATCGTTGACGCGGTGCTCCAGCGCGGCCTTGACCATTTCGGTATCGGTTTTGGTGTAGTCGAATTTTTCGCCGTAGAAAGTGTTCGGCGCCACGTTCAGCGGGCGCCCGTTGAGCGAGGGCACGCCGCGGTCCGGCGTGCGGTCTTCGCGCTGCACCTCCGCCTGCAGCAACAGGTTGCTGCCCGAGCCGAGCTTGAAGGCGAGCGACGGCGCGATCAGCTTGCGCTCGTGGCGCACCACGTCGCGGTAACTGTCGCCGGCGTCGTAGACGCCGATCAGGCGCGCGTTGACGCCGTCGGCGAGGGCGCCGCCGACGTCGACGCTGACGCGGCGTTCGCGCTCCGAACCCAGCGTCGCGCTCACTTCGCTGTCCTGCCTGGCTTGCGGCTTCTTGCTGACGCGGTTGACCAGGCCGCCGGCCGAGCCGCGCCCGTACAGGGCCGCCGCCGCGCCCTTGATCACTTCGATCTGCTCGGTCGTGGCCAGGTCGCGCGTAGACAGGTTGTCGTCGCGCACGCCGTCCAGGCTGGCGTCGCGCAGCGAGTAGAAACCACGGATGTAGAATTCGTCGCGCCGGCCTTCGCCTTGCCCGGCCACCACGCTACTGACATATTCAAGCGCGTCCTTGCTGCTCAGGGCGCCGCGCCGGCGCAGCGCGTCCTGGGTGACGACGCTGACCGACTGCGGCGTTTCCAGCAGGCTGGTGTTGGTCTTGGTCGCGCCTTTGACCAGCGCGTCGCCGCCCTCGGCCTGCGCCTTGACCTCGACTTGCGGCATGGTCTGCGGCGCTTCGGCGTGGGCCGCGGCGGTGAAAAAGAACAGCGCGGAAATCAGCGCTGGCATGGTTTTGAGCTGGAGGCAATGATTCGTCATGGATGGCTTGAAAAGGCTGAGTTTTTGAAGTGGCGATGTGAAATAAAGCGGAGGCTGGCAAAGCCACCTCCGTCGGGTTTTTATTGCTGGAAAATGGTAATTGGCCGATGCCGAGTATAACCGCGGCGCCGGTGAATATCAATGATAATGATAATGATTCGCAATAATTGTTTCGCCGTGACACATGGCGCCGCTGTTGTCAGTTCGCCGCGGCCGGTGCGCCGTTGACCACGCCAAGCGGATGGTACAGCGGCAGATAACTGGCTTGGCGATCGGCCTGGCGCAGGAAGCGCGTCAGCAGATTGCCTTTGGCCGGCAGCGGCTCGCCCGCCAACAAACCCTGGATGCGGCGGTTGGCCTCGGGACTTGGAAATTGCAACAGGTAGTTTTGCAAGGTGTGGCGCAGCACTCCCCACAGTTCCAGATACAGCGCGTGGTTGCCGTTGGAAATGGTGGCGACGACCTCGCACAGGTTGTTGACGAACAGGCAGTAGCCGATCCGCGTCCAGGCCCGCTCGTCGCTGCAGCACAGCTGCTCCAGCGTGGCGGGATCGAGGCCCAAGGCGCGCGCAAGCGCGTGCGCCTTGGGCGCCAGCCGGGTCAGTTCCAGGTCGCGCAGCACGATATGGCTGGGCGCGCCGTCGGGGTCCAGTCCGACCACGGTGTTTTGCATGTGCGGCTCGAAAGCGACGCCTTTTTCAAACAGCAGGTACAGGATCGGATAGACGGCCGCGTCGGCATAGCGGGCGAACCACAGGCGGGCGGCGCGCTCCAGCGGGTGGCCGTGGTGCAGCGCGAAACGCTCGATCAGGGCGAACACCTGCTGCCGGCCGTGTTCGCCGTTGCCAAACAGCGCCGCGCACATGACGGGGTTGACGCCGTCGCGTATCAGCTTGCCCAGGCCTTCGCGCACCACCAGCCCGAAACCGTTTTCCAGCTCCCTGTGCCGTTCGCCGTGGCCGCCCGGAATGGCCACGGTCAGGAAGGCGCGCTCCTCGAGTACGTGGAAGCGCGGGAAATGGCCCTGCATCTCGGCCTTCATGGCGCGGTACAGGCGGGTGCCGGTCAGGGCGCTCTCGAGCTCGTGGCGCGCATTGGTGCGCACGCAATTGGTGATGCGCATGCTCAGCGACAGTTTCAGGAAACAGTCGGCGCTTTCGGCCAGCAGCGTGCGGATCGACGCGGTCGGATGGAAGGGCAGGCCGTGGGCGCCGAGGTCGCGCACCAGCCCGTCGCGCATGGCGGCGGCGATGGTGTCCTGCCGCGCCAGCCAATCGGCCTGCCAGGGGTGCAGCGGCACGATCACGCAGCCGGCGTCGGCGTGTAGGCCGTGCGCGCTCAACTGGTCCAGCAGTTCGCTCGCCGGCACCTGGTCCAGGCTGTCGCTGACGATCCACTCGCGCGGAACCTGGAAGTGGCGCAGCGTCAGGCGCGCCTGGTGCTCGGGCGAGTAATGGCGTTGTTCGTCGGGCGACCAGTCGGAGCGGCTTTTCGGCGCCGGGTGGAAGGGGTGGCCGGTCAGTAGGCTTTGTTCGCTGTCGATGTAGGCTTGCAGCGGCGAGACCGGCGCGCCGGGCCGGCGCGGCGCCGGCAGGCGGGCCAGCAAGTCGCGCATAGTGGCGATGCTGTCGCCGATCTGCTGCAGCAGTTCGGCGTTGAAGTCGGTGTTGGCGCGCGCCGACAAGTCTTCGATGATCAGGCGCGCCAGCGCTTCCCAGCCCGCCGCGCGCCATGCCCCCTGGCCGCGCTGGACGAACACCTCGGTGGTGTAGTCGAAGTTGCCGGTGGCCGAGACGTGCAGCACGCCGACGCGCAGGCGGCTGTCGACGCGCGGCAGGGCGATGTCGAGCACCTGGCCCTGGTAGTCGGCCGGCGTCGGCAGGCGCTCGGCCGCGTGGGCGGCCGGCAGCACCGCCAGCGTGTGTTCTTGCATCGCCACCTCGCGGGCGTAGCAATTGACGAGCAGCCGGCAATGCTGTTCCTCGGCGAACTGGGGCGACCGGTAGCCGCGCTGGCGCCGCTGGCCGGCCGGTGTCATGGCGCCCGAGGCGGCGCGTTCGATATGTTGCCGATGCGTCGGCGAGAGCGGAGAATTCATCTCATTTTCCAATTCATAAATATAAATAGCATTCCCAGCAGTGCGCAGCCCAGCCACATCGGCGCGGCGTAGCCGAGCGGCGCCACCAGCACGCTGGCCAGCAGGCCGGCGGCGACGGCGCCCCATTTGTTGGCGCCCTCGAGCTTGCCGAAATGGCTGCCCGCCTGCGTGGCGACGGTGGTGGCGGCGGCCAGGGTATTGATGGACAGGTAGGCGCCGGTCATGCCGACGCCCATCAGCAGGCGGCCGCCGACCAGCCAGGCCAGATCGTCGGCGACGAGCTGCAGCAGCAGCCCGGCGCAGGTCAGCGCGGCGTAGCGCGCCAGGCTGGCGCGGGCGTTGCCAAAGCCCAGCGTGCGGCCGATCGGCCAGGCCAGCAGCAGGAACAGCGCGTGCGGCAAACCGAACAACAGTCCCGCCGTGGCCGCGCCGACGCCGAGCCGTTCGCCCAGGTCGATGACGAAATACGGGTAGGACAGCACGGTGCCGACCGTAAACATGGCTTGCAACTGATACAGGGTGGCGGGGGCGACGCCGCAGTCGGCGCCGCAACAGGCTTCCAGCGCCCCCTCCCGCCTGCTCCGTCCACCCCCCCCCCCCCCCACTGCGGCCCCATGCA